>CAMLOA010000244.1 GCA_946481445.1 uncultured Devosia sp.
CGCGACGACACTGTCGTCGACACCCAACGCCTGCGAAATGAAACCGTTCTGGCGACCTGTATCATGGGTATAGCGCAGACCACCACGCAGCGTCACCGCCTCGCTAATCTTGTATTTGAGGTCGGAATAGACAGCGACGCTCTTCTTCACCTGGGTGAACTGGTTCTGGACCTTGCAGGCCAGCGGCAGGCCGTCGGCACAATCCTGTGCGTCGATGGTGCCGTCCGCGTTCACGTCGACATCGGTCGCGATCTCAAAGGCGGTGCGGTTGAAGACCTTTTCCCGGTTGAAATAGACGCCCAGGATGAAGTCGAATGGACCGCCCGTGTCGCTGGTCAGGCGCAGATCCTGCGCGAACTGGCTGGCCTTGTCATAATAGGGGATTTCCAGCAGCTTGGTTGCCGTGCCGTCCGTATCCTCGCGGAAGAAGAGCGTGCCCTTGTCATAGGACGTGATGCTGGTCAGCGCGATCGCATCGGACAGATCGACATTGGTGGTCAGTGCTACCGATGTCGTGCGGGCGCGGCGGCGGGTGGAGACGTCGGACGCAATCTCCCAGCGCGACAGACCGGGCCGATGGTTGGCTTCGGGCTGGGCATAAATGCCGTAATTTTGCGGGTTCTGGAAACTGGTGGAGGCGCGCAGGACGAAAGTCAGCCCCTCGACCGGCTGGGCCTTCAGCGTTCCGCGAAACGCATATTCGCGGGTGCTGGCAAGGTCCGGCATGCCGGGCTCGACATTCCTGAACCAGCCGTCCGCCCTGGCAAAGGTGCCCGCCACGCGCAGGGCGGCTTTCTCGCCCAGCGGCACATTGACCGCGCCGTTCGCCTCGAACCGGTTATAATTGCCATAACCGGCGTTCACATAACCGCTGGTTTCACCCAGCTTCGCTTCCCGGCTGATGATGTTGACCGCGCCGCCCGTGGTGTTCTTGCCATAGAGTGTGCCCTGCGGCCCGCGCAGCACCTCGACCCGTTCGAGATCGTACATGGCAACGCCGAGAAAGGCGAAATTGCCTTTATAAACTTCATCATAATAGGTGGCGACCGGGCTCGACTGGTTGAGGCTATAGTCGGACATGGACACGCCACGCAGCGCAAAGATCGGCGTATTGTCGCCCACAATGGAGGTGAGCTGGAGATTGGCGACCTTCGTCACCAGGCTGTCGACGCTGCTGACGCGCGACTTTGCCAACATATCACCACCTATGGCGGTTACAGAAATCGGGACAGACTGTACATTTTCCGACCGCTTGGCCGCCGTAACGACGATTTCGCCTTGCGCGTCATCCTGCGCGAACGCCGGATTCATCATGCCAAGACCTGCGAAAGCCGCACAGCCGCATGCTACCAACCCTGTATATACTTCCCCCATCGATTATACTCCAATCATGGTTTTCCCTGTTCCATTCCTGCATGTTCGAAACCTGCCACCAGTCGCGCTCTTGTAGCGACGCGATCCAGTCGCAGGGGGTTGCGGCGCAAGGCAGCGATTTCCGTGGCGGAATAAGGCCTGAAATCGATTGGCAGATGCTCCGCGTCGAAAGTGTAAAGTGTCCAGTTGACGAGGTCCGCCAATCGCCGGTCGTCCAGATCGACCGTGGCGACGCCCGGCACCTGGCCGAGGAACGCCCGCCCGCCCGGCACCATCAGAAAACGGGCGACGATGCCGCGCATCGGCGGATTGGACCGATCGTCGCCGCCCCCGTCCGGTCTATGGCAACCCTGGCATTTCAAAATATAGTCTTGATGGGCCTGACGCGGATTGACGACGCCCGGCATCGCTCGCTCGCTCGCTCCAGCCGCCAAGGTCGCGGATAATGCGACAAGGCCTGCCAAAGCGAGCAGGGCCAGCTTCACTTGCCGCCCGCCCCTTCATGGAGTTTCGCGACATCGGCGGCTTTCAGCGCCTTGCCGCCAGCCCGATATCCGGCCACTTCCTGATCGGTGAAGGGCTTGAAGTCGGGACCGGTGCTGGCGATCGACCCGCCGACATGGTTGAGCACTGCCGCCACTCCCGCATCGTCCAGCCCGCCCTGCGCCGGCATCATGCCGCGATAGGCCTTGCCCTCGACGCTAATCGGGCCGTTCAGTCCCTTGATTACGGCCAGCGCCAGATAGCGGCGGCCACCCGGCTTGGCGGCCAGGGTACGGAAATCGCGCCCCAACGGCGGATAGGCGCCCGGTACGCCAGCGCCGGTCCGGGTGTGGCAGGCAGCGCAGCGATTATAGATGGTCGCGCCATCCTGCGCCGCCTGCGCTATACCTGCTGTCATTAGCAAGGCCAGTCCCAGGGCGATCTTCATTTCGGTTGCTCCAGGGCCGTGCCGACGATCGCTGCAACCGAGCAATTGTAGATGCTGCTTTCGGTTCCCAGACACCAATTATAATCGTTGTTCGACTGTGGCCGGACCTGCGGCCGGTCGCCTTCATTGCGATTGCACAGGCACTGGCCACAGGAGGACACGCCGCAACAATCATTATAGCTGATGATATAGGCGCGACCGTCCGCAGGGTTGGTGCAGGTGCCGATCCAAGTGATAGGCGACATTTCCGTGCCCGGCGGGCAGGTGTTGACCGTGCCGCCGCAACAGGAACAAAGGAAGCCGTCGATCGCGCAATAGCGCCAATAATCGCAACTCGCCGGATTGCCGGGATCCTGCCGCGTGCCGGAGGTCATTTCAGGCCGGGCGGCATCGGCGTGGGTGGCGGCGCGCGCCACCGGCAAGGCGGGCAGCATGGCCGTGCCGGTCATCCCCGCCCCAAGCCAGGCCAGCAAGGAGCGGCGGGACGTGCCGCGCGCAACGGTCCGGGCCATCCGTTCGGTGAGCTTGTCGAAACCGTCCATGGTTCAGGCCTCCTTCCGGCGGGCGAGGAAATCCTGGATCGACGCGACGCCGCGTTCCTTTGCCTCGAACAGGCTTTCCAGATGCTCACGGCTGTTGATAAGGCCGAGCGAGGCGACCTTGCCATTTTCATCCAGCAGCACGGCATAGGGCAGCTTCGCGACGCCGAAGGCACGGCCCAGGGCTTCGGAAAGAATGATCGGCAGGCCGACCAGCCCATGGTCGGACGCCATGGCGCGATAGGCGGGTTTTGCGCCATCCCCCGCGATCACCACATCGATCCAGTCCGCCTCGGCGCGCGCGGCGGAGCGCAGCACCGGCAGCAGCGACTTGCAGACCGGGCAGTCGGGTGAGGCGAAAAAGAGCAACTGGCTGCGCCCATCGCGTTTGCCGCCGACACGCAATTTTGCGTCGTCGATGGTGATGAGGTCCATCGGCGTGGCCGTCTCACCGATCTTCACGCCCTGATGCAGGGTGAGCGCGCCTGCGGGAGCGATCCGTTCGTGCAGGATGCCGACCTGTCGGGCGAGTGCCGCAATCAGCAGCGCTTGGGCAATCACTGCGGCCCAAAGCAATATCTGGGATGTTAGCATCAGTTCTTCCTCCAAACAGGCTGGGGAATGGCAAGGAGCTCGGCCGCACCGAACCAGAGCGCCAGGAAGCCGGCGGCGGCGAAGGGCGCATCGAGCGTGAAGGGCGCCTGGGGCAACAGGCTCACAAATGCTGCGAGACCGGCCAGCAGCGCCGGGCGGGCGATCTGGACCCAGCCGACCGGCTGCTCCCGGGCCACGAGGTCGCAACCGCAATCAAGCGACTGGCCCCGGCGGCGCAGCAGCAGCAGGGCGTAGAGTGCCCAGAGCAGCAGTGCGATGATGGCGCCGACCGACCGCAGTGGTCCAATCAGCAGACACAGGGAAGCGGTCGTTTCCGCAACGCCCCCCGCGATCAGCAGCAGCGGTCCAGCCGGTGCTGTGGCCCCCACAAGCTGCGCCGCCGCCGTCCCGAGGCGCTTGCGATCAATCGCCTTGTGCAGCGCCGACACGCCCAGCAGCATGGCGAGGAAAAGGGAAAGCGCAGCCATCATGGCACCGTGATGACGATGGGATTGGCCGCGACCGTTGCGCCCAGGGTCCGGACGAAAGCACCGGTCGCGGCATCATGCACGTCGATCACGCCGTCCGCCCGCGCCACGATCAGTTGCGGCGCATCCTCACGCGTCACCGCGATGGCCAGCCCCTGCCCCTTGAGCGCGATACGGGAGAGGCGCATCTTCCTGACCGGATCGATGACCCAGACTTCGGTGCCGCCATCCTTGTGGCTGCCTTCCTTGCCGTTGGGGCTCATCAGTACATAGAGCAGCCCCTTGGCGTCCGAGGCGATGACCTGCCAGCCGCCCGGCCGCCATTGCGGGGCGCCGCCGTCCGCCTTGCCGACGCTGAAGGCGCCCGGAAGTGGCCTGGCAACGGGTACGGACAGGTCGATGCCCTGGACCATGCCATAATAGCTGACGAACCAGGCGGTGCGGCCGACCATGGCGGGCGTGCCGAACAGCGGCTGCCGGTCGATATCCTGCACCTTGGCGACACTGCTGGAGGAGGATGCCTGCCCATTTTCGTCCAGCGTCAGGCTAAAG
>CAMLOA010000245.1 GCA_946481445.1 uncultured Devosia sp.
CACCACGTCCTGCAGCGGCCAGCCCAGCCGCGCAGCAGCAAGGCTGAAGCTCGACGGATGCGGGATGACGCGCAGCTGGCTGGCATCGACATGTCGGCTCAGCGTGGCGCCAACGCCGTAGTGGAATGGATCGCCGGAGGCCAGCACGCAGACCCTGCGGCCGGCAAGGGCCAGGATGGCGTCGATGGAATCGGCAAAGGGCGTGAGCCATGGGCGAGGCTCGCCGGTAATGGCGGCGGCGGCCAGGGCCAGGTGACGGTCGCCGCCGAAGACGAACTCAGCTTCGCCAATGGCCACCCGGGCGGATTCGCCGAGGCCGGCAAGGCCGTCTTCGCCGATACCGATGATGGTGAGCCAGGCATTTGCGGCCTGCGTCATTCCCGCGCCCCGCGTGGCGAATAGACCAGCGGCGGCAGGCCGGGGCGGTCGATGATGCGGGTGTCGGGGGAGCCGATGATGACGCAGGTGGCCATGTCGGCGCGGGCCGGATCGGCCTCGCCCAGGGTGGTGACCGCAATGGCTTCGTCCGGACGACCGGCGGCACGGCCGAAAATGACCGGGGTCGCCACCGGCAGGACCTCGCGCAGGACGGCAAAGGCGGTGCCCAATTGCCAGGGGCGGGCCCTCGAGATGGGATTGTAGAGCGCGATCACCAGTCCTGCACCGGCGACGGCGCGCAGGCGCCGTTCGATCAGCGACCAGGGCTTGAGATTGTCCGAGAGCGAGAGGGCACAGAAATCGTGCCCGAGCGGCGCCCCGGCGCGGGCGGCCACGGCCAGCATGGCGGTGACGCCGGGCACGATGGCGAGGTCGAGTTCGCGCCAGGCGGGCGGACCGTCCTCCATGGCCTCGAGCACGGCAGCGGCCATGGCAAAGACGCCCGGATCGCCGCCGGATACCACGCAGACCTGCTCACCCGAGGCCGCGGTATGGAGGGCATCGCGCGCCCGGGCAAGTTCCTCGCGATTGTCGGAGGCGACACGGCGCTGGTCCGGCCGCAGCGCCAGGCGATCGAGATAGGGGCCATAGCCGAAAAAGACATTGGCGGCCGCGATGGCCGCGATGGCCTCCGGCGTGGTCTGAGCCGGATTGCCGGGGCCGGTGCCGACAATGGTGAGCTTGCCGGTCATGGCCGTTCTCCCGGCCGCGTGTTCCAGCCGGGAACCAGCACCAGGGCGAAGTAAGGCGCAGCGTCGTCGGGCTTGTCGGCCAGGCGGATGGCATGGCCATTGGCCATCGTGCCGCGCTCGACATAGACGGCGGTATCGAGGCGCCCAGCGGCCTCCAGCGCGCGGCGGACCTTGGGCAGGTTGCGGCCCAGCTTCATGATGACGGCGCCGTCCGTGCCGGTAAGGCGATGCGAGAGGGCGACCTCGTCCAGCGTGCCGGGGAGCACGGTCAGGATGTCGTCGCCCTGCACAAGGGGCAGGCCGGCGGCGGACCAGCAGCCCGACATGGCGGTGATGCCAGCCACGACCTCGGTGGGGTAAAGATGGGCCAGCCGCACATGCAGGTGCATGTAGCTGCCGTAGAACAGCGGGTCGCCCTCGCTGAGCACGGCGACAGTGCGGCCCGCATCGAGATGGGCGGCGACGCGAGCGGATGCCTCGGCATAGAAGGCTTCGGTCTGCGCCTTGTAGTCCGGGTGGTGGCGGTCGATCTCGGTGGTGACCGGATAGCCCAGCGGCTCCTCCCGCTTGCCCGCCAAGAGGTCGGCAACGATGGCGCGGGCGTTGGAAGCATTGCCCTGCTTGGAAAAGAAGGCGACGACGTCTGCCCGCTCGATGGCGCGCACCGCCTTGATGGTCAGCAGGTCCGGATCGCCCGGGCCGGTGCCGACGCCGATCAGCGTACCGCTCATAGCCCGGGCCTCGCCAGCGCATTGAGGGCGGCCGCCGTCATGGCGGAGCCGCCCAGCCGTCCGCGCACGATGGCATAGGGAACGCCATAGCTGTTTTCGGCCAGGGCCGCCTTGGATTCGGCGGCGCCGACAAAGCCCACCGGCATCCCGAGGATCGCGGCCGGCTTCGGAGCGCCATCGCGCAGCAGTTCGAGCAGGAAGAACAGGGCGGTCGGCGCATTGCCGATGGCCACGACCGATCCGGCCAGCCGTGGCAGCCACAGGCGCAGGGCGGCGGCCGAGCGCGTATTGCCGATCTCGGCAGCGATGGCGGGGGTCTGCGGATCGCGCAGGGTGCAGATGACCTCGTTGCCGGCAGGCAGACGGGCAGCAGTGACGCCGCGGGCGACCATTTCGGCATCGCAGAAGATCGGAGCGCCAGCGCCAAGGGCGCCACGGGCCGCATCCACAAGGCCGGGAGCGAACTCGAAATGCGCGGCAGCGTCGACCGAGCCGGCGGCGTGGATCATGCGGACGGCCAGTTCCGCCTCTTCGGCAGAGAAGCGGCTGAGATCCGCTTCCGCGCGGATGATCGCGAAGGACTGGCGGTAAATGGCGTCGCCATCCTTGATATAGTCGTAAGTCACCATGCTCATTCCGGGCGGCCGGCACGGGCGATGGCAGACTCGATCTGGTCGTGCGCGAGGATCATGGCTGGCGTATCGCCCGCCCGGCCGCTGATGACAAGGCCATAGCCATCGGCGCGGCCCACCAGCGTCAAAGCGGCGCGGCGGGGATGAGCGCAGCCCTTGGCGCAGCCCGAGACATGCAGGTGCTCGACAGGATCGGGAAGGCGCGCGGACAGTTCGGTAGCCAGCACACGCGCCGGCAGATGACCGGAGGCACAACCGGCGCTGCCGATGCAGGCGCTGATGCGGCGGCGGGGATCGGCGGGATCGGTGATGAAGCCAAGGGTGGCGGCGTGGGCAATAAGCGCTTCGGGCGCGTTGTCGAGCAACAGGGTGTGGTGGGGCGCCAGGCGGATGGTGGTGACGCCGGCATCGGTGGCGGCGGTTGCAAGGGCGGTCAGCGCTGCGGCCTCCATCTGGCCGAAGGGCAGGGCGACGGTCGTCGTGTGACCCCGGCGGAGGGTGATGGTGCCATTGGCCGCTCTTTCAGGGCGTGAATGGTTCGGCTGTGGGTCGGGTGCAGCGGCAAACAAATCGCTTGCCCGCGCCTCGGGACCCAGGGCCGCGAGGGCGCTGAGGACGGCGATCGTGGTCTGGTGCGCTGCTTCGGCATCGAGCAATTGCGGCTTGGCATTGCCCAGCGTGACGGACCAGTGCGTGGCGTCGCGGGCGACCAGGCGGATATCGGCCTTGAGTGCATCGAGGCCGAGCTGGCCGTGCCCGTCGACAATGACGGTGACCTTGGGGCCGAGGCGATGCGCCAGCGATGCGGCACCGTCACGGATGGCAGCAGCGAAGGCGCGCGGGTCGGCGATCTCCTTGGGATCGTCGCCCGCCAGGGGCGGCGTTTCGACGACAAGGCCCGTCTCGATGCTGACGAGATCGCGGATGGCGGTGGCGAAAGAGGGCGTGGTCACGGGGGTGAGGCCCCGCACCTGCAGATTGCCGCGGGCGGTGACTTCGACCAGTCCATTGCCGTGCTTGGCCGCGGCGGAGGCGATGCCGGCCAGCTGGGACGGGTCGACGCGGCCGTCGCTAACCCGGATGCGCGCGAGCAGCCCGTCGCCCGTCTGCATCGGCGCATCGAGCGAGGGACAGGCGCCGCGGCGGCTGGCAGCGATGGGCAGGGCCATGGACATGGGGATGGTTTAGCGGATCGGGCGGGTTGTTCCAACACAGAGTCATTCCCGCGAACGCGGGAACCCCTGTTTACCGCAGCAGCATCGCCAGCGGAGGTTCCCGCTTTCCCGGGAATGACGTGGTGGGGGGCAAAGTCGTCCGCCTGTCTAGTCCGCCTTGCGCAGGAGATAGGTGTCCATGATCCAGCCATGCCGCTCGCGGGCCGCCTTGCGGGCAGCGGCGATCTCGTCGCGCACGTCGCCAAGACGGCCCGAGATGATGATCTGGTCGGCCGTGCCCAGATAGGCGCCCCAGAAGATGGTGAGGCCGGGGTCGGCGTCGAGAAAGGCCATCTGGCTATCGAGCATGACGACCGTATCCTCGGTGACCCCGGCGAGCTTGCGGCCGGTCGTGACATGGACCGGCTCGCCGATCCGGTTGAGGGCGATGCCGTGTGCGGCAGTAAGCGCCTGGATGGCGCTGATGCCGGGGATCACCTCGACGGCACAGTCAACCCGGCCGCGCAACCGGTCGAGGATGCGGATCGTCGAATCGTAGAGGCCCGGATCGCCCCAGACCAGGAAGGCCCCTGTGCCATGGTCGGGAACCTGCGCAATGAGGCCGGCGAAGATGGTGGCGAGGGCATCATGCCAGTCATCCACGCCGGCGCCATAGTCGGGATTGGCGGCGTCGCGCCGCGGCACGGCGTAGCCGATACTGCGGCTGGCGGGATTGGTGACGTAGCGGGCAATGATGTCGCGGCGAACCCCGGCCAGATCGGCCTTGCCTGCGCCCTTGTCGGGGACGAACAGGCAATCGGCCCG
>CAMLOA010000246.1 GCA_946481445.1 uncultured Devosia sp.
GGGCGGCATAGCCGCCGGCCTCCTGCGCGATCAACGTGCCGGCCAGGTGATCCCAGGGCATCAGCTTATTGTAGCAGAGGAACTGCCCATGCCCGGAGGCGAAGGTGCGGTATTCATGGCCCGCGCAGCGGAAATTGGACAACAGCCGCACCTTGTCGGTGTTCTGCAGCACCTGCGCGCGCGACTCCTTGGGCATATAGGCAACCGAGGCCATGCCCACCATGTCCGGCAGCGGCAGCGCCGGTCCGACCCGGAGTCGCGTCGCCTCGCCATCGGGCCGGCGCAGCCACGCGCCGCCGCCCTTCTCGGCCATGACCCAGTCGTCGCCCATCGGGTCATAGATCAACCCGGCAACTGTCTCGCCGCCGGACACCACTGCGGCCATGCAGGCATAGAGCGGCAGGCCGGCGGCATAATTGGCGGTGCCATCGATCGGGTCGACGACCACGGCGAGATCCGCGTCGGCCAGCCGGTAAAGGAGCGCCGGGTCAGCCGCCACCGATTCCTCGCCGACAAACAGGGCCTCGGGCCAGTCCCGGCCGAGGCGGGCCTTGATGGCCTCCTCGGTCGCCACGTCCGCTTCCGTCACCAGGTCGATGGCGGACGTCTTGGTCTGCACCATGGACGCATCGAGCCGGCGGAAACGCGGCAGCGATTGCGCGCGCGAGGCGTCGCGCAGGACGTGGGCAAGCGCCATGATGTCGATATGCGGCATGAGAAGTCCCTATTTTAGGAAAGCTATTCGAAGACTGACCAATTGACCCGTTGCGCCAACAGTTCCAGTGCGGCGGTGCCGATCAGGGAATTGCCATTGCCATCCAGGCCCGGTGACCAGACGGCCACGGCGCCGACGCCGGGCACCACGGCGATGATGCCACCGCCAACCCCGCTCTTGCCCGGCAGGCCCACGCGGAAGGCGAAATCGCCCGAGCCGTCATAGTGCCCGCACATCATCATCAGCGAATTGATGCGGCGGGCGCGGGCGGGCGAAACGACGCTGTGCCCGGTGATCGGATTGTGCCCCTTGGCGGCAAGAAACAGGCCGGCCCGCGCCAGCTGGGCGCAATTCATGGCGATGGCGCAGTGGTGGAAATAGACGCCCAGCACCTCCTCGGCGGGATGGGTGATGACGTTGAACGAGCGCATGAACTGGGCCAGCGCGAAATTGCGGAACCCGGTCTCGCGCTCGGACCGGGCCACATCGGCATCGATGACGATGCTGTCGTCACCCGCCAGGAACCGCACGAAGCGCATGATCTCCCCGATGGCCTCCTTGGGGCGATAGCCGGCCAGGATCAGGTCGGTGACGGCGATGGCACCGGCATTGACGAAGGGATTGCGCGGCCGGCCCTGCTCATGCTCGAGCTGCACGATGGAGTTGAACCGGTTGCCGGAAGGCTCGCGGCCCACCCGCTGCCACAGGCTGTCCCCCACCGTGCCGAGCGCCAGCGTCAGGGTGAAGAGCTTGGATATGCTCTGGATGGAAAATGGCTCCAGCGCGTCGCCGGCGGTGAAGACCTCTCCCTCGACAGTCGCCACCGCAATGCCGAACCGGTCGATCGGCACCTTGGCCAGTTCGGGAATGTAATTGGCGACCTGACCTTCCCCCAGGCGGGCGGAAAGCTCGGCATGCACCTCGCCAATCAGTTGACCCAGGTCGAGCAACCGGTCAGGCCCCGCGCTGGCCGAGGCTGGCGAAATCGAACAGCCGCGGATCGAGCATGTGGCTGGGGTTGATATTGCCCAGCGCGCGGATCATCACATCCTTGCGGCCGGGCATGCGGGCTTCGATATCGCTCAGCATGGCCTTCATCGCATTGCGCTGGAGCCCGTCCTGGGACCCGCACAGGTCGCATGGAATGATCGGGAAGGCCATGGCGTCGGAGAAGCGCTGCAAATCCTCCTCGGCGCAATAGATCAACGGGCGCAGGACTTCGAGGTCACCCTCGTCATTGCGCAGCCGGGCCGGCATGGCCGCAAGCTTGCCGCCATGGAAGAGGTTCATGAAGAAGGTTTCGAGGCTGTCGTCGCGGTGGTGGCCCAGCACCAGCGCCGTGCACCCCTCCTCCCGCGCGATGCGGTAGAGATTGCCGCGCCGCAGCCGCGAACAGAGCGAGCAATAGGTCGACCCTTCCGGCAGCTTGTCGGTGACGATGGAATAGGTGTCCTGGTATTCGATGCGATGCGCGATGCCGAGCCCGGTGAGGAATTCGGGCAGGATATGCTTGGGAAAGTTCGGCTGCCCCTGGTCGAGATTGCAGGCCAGCAGTTCCACCGGCAGCAGCCCGCGCCACTTGAGGTCGAGCAGGATGGCCAGGAGCCCATAGCTGTCCTTGCCGCCGCTGAGCGCGACAAGCCACTTCTCGCCCGGCCGCACCATGGCGAACTTTTCAATCGCCTCGCGCGCGTTGCGGATCAGCCGCTTGCGGAGCTTGTTGAACTCAACCGAGCGCGGGGCGTGGGCATAGATGGGGTGGGCACCCGTGGCGTCGTCGTCGCCCGGCGCGGCGGCGATTTCCATGACTTCGCTCATGGCGAAACTCTCTTTGCTGTCGTCGCGTAGCTGATAGCGCCTGGACGGGCACAGGGGAAGGAAAACCGCATGGTGCACAACCTTACCAAAGCTTAACTTCCCGTCCTTGTTTTAAGCGGTTTGTCACAGTTAGATGACGCATCCATTCGGCACCCTGGAGTCTCCCGGTGTTTCGCTCCTTTTTTCCCGTTCCCAAGCTCTTCTTCGGCTCTGCAGTTCTCTGGATGCTGCTGACCACGTTGCTCTACCAGTTCGCCGGCGATCCCGTCCGGTCCGTGGTCAGCATCGACCGCTTCCTCGCCCCGGCCATTTGCGCCCCAAGCGAAGTGCCCGCGGCCGAGACGCCGGTCGCTCCGGACCCCGACGCCCTGCCGACGCCTGAGGGCGGCCCGCAGGCGACCGATCCCAACGCGCCCGCGCCCGTGACGCAGGAGGCGACGGATCCGACAGCCGCCACGGCGGCCAATTGCGTGGTCGAGGATACCAATTTCCTCAATGGCGACCGCATCTGGGAATACTGGTACATCTTCCTGTGCACCGCCGCCTTCTGCGCCTTCTGGTATTTCTACAAGCGCAACGAATGGTACTGGTGGAGCGTGGTCGGCAGCGCGGCCCTGTTCCTGGCAACCTATAGCCAGGTCCAGCTCAGCGCCTTCATCAACGACTGGCAGGGCGGATTCTTCAACGTCCTGCAGCAGGCATTGAGCGAGCCCGGATCGGTGCCGCCGGAAACCTACTGGCCCTATGTCATCACCCTGATGGCGGTGCTGCTGCCCAACATCATCTTCCTGGTGTTCCTGGCCTTCTTCAACTCGCACTACGTCTTCCGCTGGCGCAAGGCGATGACGTCCTACTACATGCAGTACTGGCCCAAGGTGCGGACCGTGGAAGGCGCCGCCCAGCGCGTCCAGGAAGACACGATGCGGTTCGCCTCCATCGTGGAGGATCTGGGTACCAGCTTCCTCGATTCGCTGCTGACCCTGGTTGTATTCCTGCCCATCCTGTGGGGTCTTTCCGCCAATATCACCGAACTGCCCTTCTTCGGCGAAGTTCCGGGCAGCCTGGTCTGGGTGGCGCTGGTTGTTGCCGCCTTCGGCACCGCGCTGCTGTGGATCGTCGGCATCCGCCTCCCCGGCCTCAATTTCGAGAACCAGAAGGTCGAAGCCGCGCTCCGCAAGGAGCTGGTCTATGGCGAGGACGTGGAAAACCGGGCCGAGCCCGCAACGTTCCGCGAGCTCTTTGCCAATGTGCAGAAGAACTACTTCCGCCTCTACTTCCACTACACCTACTTCAACCTGGCCCGGTACGCCTACCTGCAGGTGGCGGGCTATGTGCCGCTGCTCACCCTGTCCCCGTCCATCCTGGCCGGCACGATCACGCTGGGCGTGTACCAGCAGGTGCAGCAGGCCTTTGGCCAGGTCGCGAGCTCGTTCCAGTTCTTCGCCAGGGCCTGGACCACGATCGTCGAGCTGCAGTCCATCTACATGCGCCTGCACAAGTTCGAGAGCTTCATTCCGCGCGAGCAGGAGCCGATCAAGGAAGAGGTCGGCGACGCGGCAACGATCTGATGACAAGGGGCGCCTCGGCGCCCCTTTCTTTTTGGCGGGCCGGACTGCACCTGCCGCCCCTCGTTGGGGGAGGGAAATGACTGAGACATCGCGCCCAAGGCAAGGGCGCAAAACAAAAGGGCCGCCCATTTTTTTTGGGGGGTTGGGAGGGCGCCTCCCCCCCCTCGTGGGGTTGGGATTGCGGGGGGGGGGGGCCACCGCTCAAAACAAAAGGGCCGCTCCCAAGGAGCGGCCCTTTCCAATTCGGTTCGGTCGAAACCGCGCTTAACGCGAGTAGAATTCGACGACCAGGTTCGGTTCCATCTGGACCGGATAGGGCACGTCCGACAGGGCCGGGACGCGGGCGAAGGTGGCGACCATCTTGTTGTGG
>CAMLOA010000247.1 GCA_946481445.1 uncultured Devosia sp.
TTGCTCTTGGGAACGCCCACGGCGAGGTTAATCGAAGTGTCCAGGGTCGTCTCGAAGGTGCGCAGGTTGCGGTTGTTGATGCCGATGAACTCGGCATCGAGAGCCAGCGCCCGGTCCAGCTCCGTTTGGTCATGGACTTCCACCAGCGCGTCCATGCCCCATTCTTGCGCCGCGTCGAGCAGATAGCGTGCGATATCGTCGCCCACGGCGGCCAGGATGATCAGGATGCAGTCCGCGCCCCAGGCACGCGCCTCCGCCACCTGGTAGGTTTCGAACAGGAAGTCCTTCCGCAATACGGGCAGCTGCGTGGCCGCGCGGGCCTCGATGAGATAGCTGGGCGATCCCTGGAAGCTCGGGCGGTCGGTGAGCACGGACAGGCATGCGGCGCCCGCCATCTCGTAGGACCGGGCAATCTCGGACGGGTTGAAGTCCGCGCGGATCAGCCCCTTGGACGGGCTGGCTTTCTTGACCTCGGCAATGAGGGCGTAGTGGCCCTGCGCCCGCTTGGCCTTGATGGCGCGAACGAAGCCGCGCGGCGCTGGCTGGTCGTGCGCCTGCGCAACCACTTCCGCCCATGGGCGCATCGACTTGGCAGCCGCGATTTCTTCGCGCTTATAGGCTTCGATCTGCTTGAGGATATCGGTCATCCGTCTCGTCCGTTCGATACCGCCACGAGGCGGGCGAGTGTTTCCTTGGCCTTGCCGCTGTCGATGGCCTGCGCCGCCGCTTCGGCGCCGGTTCTAATGTCGTCCACCTTGTCGGCGACGATCAGGGCGGCCGCCGCATTGAGCAGCACGATATCGCGATAGCCGCCAGGGGCGCCATCGAATAGCGCATGCATGGCAGCCGCGTTCTCCTCCGGGGTGCCGCCCAGGATGTCGGCGAGCGCGTAGCGGCGGAGACCTGCCTGTTCGGGCGTCACCTCGAAGCTGCGCAGGTCGCCGCCGGCGATCTGGGCGACGAAGCTGGGCCCGGTCACGGTCAGTTCATCCAGCCCGTCGCTGCCATGCACGACCCACGCCTTGGTCACGCGGTTGGCCTGCAGGGCGGCGGCCACCGGCTCGACCCATTCCTGCGCGTAGACGCCCAGGACATAGCGGCTGACGCTCGCCGGGTTGGATTGCGGACCGAGCAGGTTGAACATGGTGCGCACGCCCATCTCGGCGCGCGAGGGGCCCACATGCTTCATTGCGGGGTGATGCGCGGGCGCGAACATGAACCCGATTCCGGCCTCTTTTATACAGCGGCCGATTTCGTCGGGCGTGAGATCCAGTTTGATCCCCAGCGCCTCCAGCACCTGCGACGCGCCCGATTTGGACGAAAGGGCCCTGTTGCCGTGCTTGGCAACGGGGACACCCATCGAGGCGACGACGATGGAGGCCGCGGTGGAGATGTTGAGGGTGCCAACCCCGTCTCCCCCGGTACCGACGATATCGACGGCGTCGGCAGGGGCTTGGACGGGCACCATCTTCTCGCGCAGGATCGACACGGCAGCGGCGATCTCGCCGACGGTTTCGCCCTTGATGCGCATGCCCATCAGGAAGGCGCCCACTTGCGTCGGCGTCGCTTCGCCCGCCATGATGACGCGCATGACGGCACGCATCTCTTCGCCTGTAAGGTCCTTGCGGTCAGCGATCTTTTGCAGGGCCTGCTTAATATCCATCACGCCGCCCTCATCCGGTTGAAGTCCCGCGCCAGGTTGAGAAAGTTCTGCAGCAGCGCGTGACCGTTCTCCGAGGCAATGCTCTCGGGGTGGAACTGGACACCATGCAGGGGGAGGTTCTTGTGCTGCATGCCCATGATGAGGCCGTCATCGGTCGTCGCCGTCACCTCCAGCACCCCGGGCAGGGTTTCCTGCTTGACGATGAGCGAGTGGTACCGCGTGGCCTCGAAATCGTTGTTGAGACCGCGGAAAAGCCCCTTGCCGGTATGGTGGATCTTGCTGGTCTTGCCGTGGACCAGATGTGGCGCACGGATCACGTCGCCGCCCATGGCCTGGCCAATGGCCTGATGACCCAGGCAGACCCCTAGCATGGGAATATCCGCCTTGAAGCGGTCAATCAGCGTGAGGCAGATCCCCGCCTCGTTCGGCGTGCAGGGACCCGGCGACAGCACGATCGCGTCGGGCGCCATGGCGGCGACTTCGTCCAGCGTGATCTTGTCGTTGCGGACCACGGAAATCTCGGCGCCCAGTTCCCCAAGGAAATGGACGAGGTTGTAGGTGAAGCTGTCGTAGTTATCGATGACGAGTGTGCGGGTCATTGGGCTCGGTCCTCAGCAGGTTGTTTCTAACCACCGGGTCATTCCCGCGAAAGCGGGAACCTCGGTTTCAGAACCAGCTCCGCCATCGTGAAACGGAGGTCTCCGCTTGCGCTGGAATGCCATCGAGAGAGGTGAGGGAGATGCTCATTGCCCGATCCTTGCTTCGCCAGCATAGCGTAGCGCTTCCTCGGCAGCGCTGAACAGGGCTCGTGCCTTGTTTTCGCATTCCAGCTGTTCCAGCTCAGGCTTGCTGTCTGCCACGATACCGGCACCGGATTGCACATAGAGCTTGCCGTCCTTGACGATACCCGTGCGCAGCACGATGCACGTATCCATTGTGCCGTCGGCCCCGAAATAGCCGACACAGCCGCCATAGATGCCCCGCCGGGATTTCTCCAGTTCGTCGATGATCTCCATCGCCCGCACTTTCGGCGCGCCGGAGACTGTGCCGGCCGGGAAGCCTGCCGACAGTGCGTCGACGAAGTCATATTTGGGGTCGAGTACGCCCACCACGTTGGAAACGATGTGCATCACGTGGGAATAGTATTCGAGGAAGAACTTGTCGGTGACCTTGACCGTCCCAGTCTTGGCCACGCGGCCCACATCATTGCGCCCGAGGTCGAGCAGCATCAGATGTTCGGCCAGCTCCTTGGGGTCAGCGAGCAGTTCGGCCGCCAGTTCCTGGTCCCGCGTGGGGGTGGAGCCGCGTTTGCGCGTCCCGGCAATGGGGCGGATGG
This sequence comes from uncultured Devosia sp., assembly GCA_946481445.1. The sequence goes on from CAMLOA010000247.1 coordinate 3,000, forward strand.
TGACTTCCCCATTTTGCACACGCACCAGGATTTCCGGGCTGGATCCGGCGACAGCAAAGCTGCCGAAATCGAGGAAGTACATGTAGGGGCTGGGATTGGTCCGGCGGAGCGCGCGGTAGAGCGCGGTGGGCGGGAGGCTGAAATCGGCAGCGAAGCGCTGGCTCAGCACGACCTGGAAGATATCGCCCGCCGAGATGTAGTCCTTGGCCCTGGCCACCATGTCGAAATATTCGTCGCGGCTGGTGTTGCTGGTCACCGCAATGGATTCGAGGTCGGGGAGGGCAGGGGCCGCGGGCATGGCCTGGGTCAGCCGGGCTATGGCGTCATCGATGCGGGCCTCGGCCGCCTCATAGGCCTGCCGCGCCGTCACCCCCGCACGCACATAGACCGGCGCCGTGAGGTAGAGTTCGTCCTTGAGCGTGTCGAAAATGGCCAGCAGTGACGGGCGCATCAGCACCGCTTCGGGCGTTTGCAGGTCGTCCGGATTGCCGTTGGGCAGTACTTCCATGTACCGCACCATCTCGTAGCCGAGATAGCCGTAGATCCCCGCCGACTGCGGCGGCAGGCCGGTCGGGACCTCGATATGGCTGTCCGCCACCAGCTGCCGCAAGGCATCGAGCGGCTTGGCCGGCACCGGCTCGAAGGCGGTGTCGTCCATCTGCGCAGACCGGTTGATGGCGGCCGATCCGTCGGCGACCTTGAGGATGACGTCTGGCTGGGTTCCGATGATCGAGTAGCGGCCGCGGACCGCCGCGTCTTGCACCGACTCGAGCAGGAAGGTGTTCTTCCGGCCCTGGGCCAGTTTCAGGTAGGTGCCAATCGGCGTCTCGAGGTCGGCAACGATGCGACGCCAGACGATCTGCGACTTTCCAGCAGCGTATTGCTCTGAGAAGCGCTGAAAGACGTCGTCGCCCATTGTCGGAGTGTCCAGTTGCGGTTGGTGGGCCTATTGGCCCGAGTTGAGTGCGAGCGCCTGTTGCAGCGCCTGCTGGTTGATGCGCAGGCCAGCATCGTCTCGCACGGCCGTCACGAAGTCGCCATAGATGCCGATCCGCGCTTCGTTTTCCAGGGAGGAATTGGCTGCGGCCTCAAGCGGCCCATCGGCTGGAGTGACGTTCACCACCTGGAAGACGATGAACTCGCCAGATTGGCTGACCGCCGAGCCATGGTGTTCGGCATTTCCGGCGAACACGGCCGAGGCAACGCTGCCATCGATGCTCCCGTCTTCGGCGCCGAACCGGCTGAACGGCGTGCTGAGCTGCGGGAACACCCCGTAGGACGCCGCGATATCGGCAAGCGCCTCTCCATTGTCCATCCGGGCGACTGCATCTTCCATGGCCGCCAGGATGGCGTCATTGGTGCGTTCGGCGGTGAGGGCGGCGATTACGTCGTCGCGCACCTCGTCCAGGGTCTGGTCCCGGGCGGGGGCAATGGCGGTCACGTCGAAAT
>CAMLOA010000248.1 GCA_946481445.1 uncultured Devosia sp.
CTTGGCGGCATCCTAGCCAGCTTTCCACAGTCACACAATCATCGTTGACATTATCGATAATCCTCCCGATGATCATGGCGATCAGGGAGGATCGACGTGTATCGGATCGGGAGTGGCGCTGGCTTTTCGGGGGATCGTGTCGATGCCCCCCAGTCCGTGGTGGCGAGTATCGCCGCTGCCGGGCAAGGCGGCGCGATCATCTTCGAGACCTTGGGCGAGCGGACGCTGGCCCTGGGGCACATTGCCCGCAAGCAGGATCCGCAGCGCGGCTATGAGCCGCTGCTCGAGGAGTTGCTGGAGCCCATACTGGCCAGGTGCATAGCCAGCGGCATCGTCATCGTCGGCAATTTCGGTCAGGCCAATCCCCCGGCCGCCGCTGCCGCCATCCAGGCCATGGCCACGCGGCTCGACCTCGGCCGGTTGCGCATCGCCGTGGTGGAGGGGGACGACCTCACCGCGCGCATCGACCTCGGGCAAACCGAACGCTGGGACGGTGACGGCCGCCTGCCTGAGCCTGAGGGCGATGTCATTGCCATCAATGCCTATCTGGGCGCCAGGCCCATTGCCGAGGCCATCCGGGCCGGCGCCCAGGTCGTCGTCACCGGACGGGTGGCCGATCCTGCCCTGGTGCTGGGGCCGCTGGTGGCCCATTTCGATTGGGCCTGGAGCGACCTCGATCGCATCGCCGCCGGCACCCTTGCCGGGCATCTGCTGGAATGCGGTTCGCAAGTCTCGGGCGGCTTCTTCGCCGATCCCGGATTCAAGGACGTGCCAGGGACGGCCAATATCGGCTTCCCTATCGCCGAGGTGGAGGCCGATGGCAGTTTCGTCATCACCAAGGCGCAGGGCACCGGCGGGGTCGTCGACCTGCGCACGGTCAAGGAGCAGCTGCTCTACGAAATCCACGATCCGGCGGCCTATCTGACGCCGGATGTGACCCTCGATATTACCCAGGTCGAACTGGCTCAGGTCGGCCCTGACCGTGTGCGCGTGACCGGGGCGCGGGGACACCCTGCCCCGCAGCGCCTCAAGGCCACGGTGAGCTTTTACGGGGACTGGGTTGGCGAGGCCGAGATTTCCTATGCCGGCCCCAACGCGCTGGCGCGGGCGCGGCTCGCGATTACCACGATCAACGAGCGTATCCGCATGCGCCAGCTCAGTGTCCGCCACCGGGCCGATGTCATTGGCGCCGTCAGCGTCTTCGATTCCGACAATGGCGACCTTCTGGTCGACTATGAGCATGAAGCGCCCGGCGACTATCGCGTGCGTTTCGCCTTTGGCGGCAATTCCCAGCGCGCCGTCGAGCAGGCAGTGCAGGAGGTCAACGCGCTCTATTGCTGCGGACCGGCCGGGGGCGGTGGCGTGCGCCAGAGTGTGCGGCCGCGCGTGCGCACCATTTCGCACATGGTGCCCCGGGACCTGGTCGCGGCCCGCTTCCGGTTTGCCGAGGGCCATCCATGACCGGCCGCTTCATCACCACCAGCCTGAACCGGATTGCCCATGGACGCTCGGGCGACAAGGGCAACCGGCTCAATGTGAATGTCATCGCCTACGAGGCGCGCCACTGGCCGGTCCTGCTCGCCGAGGTCACCGCCGAGCGGGTGGCGGCGCTCTTTGCGCATCGGGGGGTCACTCAGGTGACGCGCTACGAATTGCCGCGTCTCGGCGCCCTCAACTTCGTCATCGAGGACGCGCTGGAAGGCGGGGTCAATTCCAGCCTGGGGCTCGATACCCACGGCAAGTGCCTCAGCTATCTGGTGCTCGGACTGGAGATCCGCGTGCCTGTCGAACCGGGCCAGGGCCTGACGCCCTCGCCCCAACTGCAAACGGCCCGCTAGCGGGCGAAAGGGAGGAATGACAATGAAGTTTACATCAATGCTGCGCGGCGGTCTTCTGGCCGGGGCATCCCTGGCTGTGCTGGCAGGCCCGACCCTTGCCCAGGAGTTTCCACAAGGCGGCACGCTGCGCATCGGCATCTCGCAGATGGCGCCGTCTCCCGATCCGGTGGTCACCACCTTCGGCGTCAACTGGGCAACCGCGGGCGTCATCTGCGAGGGCCTGTTCGCCCTCGATGAAAGCTGGACACCCCAGCCCATGCTGGCCGACAGCTTCTCCTATAGCGAGGACGGCAAGACGCTGACCGTCACCCTGCGGGGCGGGCTGAGTTTCCATTCGGGCGCCGCCCTGACTTCGGCCGATGTCGTCGCCTCGCTCAACCGCTTCCGCGAGTCGGCCGGTATCGGCGCCGCCTTCAAGGGAGCGGTGTCATCGATCAGCGCGCCGGACGAGAAGACGGTGGTGTTCGAGATGGCTTCGCCATCCCCGATCGTGCCGGGTCTCTTGGCCGGTACCCAGGCCGTGATCATGTCGGCAGCCTCGCTCGAAGGCGCTTCCCCCACCGAAGCGACGCGCGGGCTGGACTGCACCGGCCCCTATACGCTCGCCGAATACCAGCCGGACCAGGGCGTCACCATGACCCGCTGGGACGATTATGCCGCACGCAGCGAGCCGACATCCGGTGCCTCGGGCCTCAAGCATGCCTATGCCGACCAGATCATCTTCCGCCTGATGCCGGAGGCCTCGGTGCGGCGTGACTCGCTGATCACCGGCGAGATCGACATCGCCAACGAACTGCCGAGCGACTTCTACGACGCGCTGCAGAATGATCCCAATACCGAAGCAGTGGTGGTGCCCAACAACCAGTCGCTGACCGTGGTGTTCAACACCAAGGAAGGCGTCATGGCCGACGTCAATCTGCGGCGCGCCATCTACTATGCGCTCGAGATGGAGCCGATCATGCTCGCGTCGGTGGGCAATCCGGAGTTCTACACGCTCGATCCGAGCTGGATCCCCGACCCGAACTCGTTCTGGTACACCACGGCCGGTGTGCCCGATGGCTTCGGCACGCCCAACCCGGCCAAGGTCGAGGAATATCTGGCGGCATCCGGCTATGACGGCGAGCCCATCCGCTGGCTGGTGGCCTCCGAGCAGTACCAGAAGCACTTCCTGACCGCGATCACCGCGTCCCAGCAGCTCGAAGAATACGGGATCAATGTCGAGATCGTGGAGTCGCCGATGGCCAACTACATCCAGGCCCGTGCCGACGCTGCCCAGATGGACGCCTTCTCGAGCTTCCTGCCGACCTATGTCGATCCGACCTCGATCGCCTATCTCAACGCCAGTTATCCCGGCTTCTGGGAAGACCCGGAAAAGATGGCCCTGATGCAGGAAATCGCCACGACCATCGACCCGGAAGCGCGCAAGGCCATCTTCGAGAAGATCCATGCCCTGGCCTATGACCAGTTCCCGTTCATCAAATACGGCACGGAATCGAACATGTACGGCATCCGCAAGGGCGTCGGTAACCCGGCCCGCATTCCCTCGCGCGGCGGTGACTTCTACAACGTCGCGCCGCCCCCGGCGAACTGACCATGAGCATGACTCAGGCGACATCTCCCGACCGCCTGACCGGTGGTGACGAAGAAAGCTTCGTCACCACCAACAAGTCGGTCTGGCAGCGGCTGGTGGCCAATCCCACCGCCATGACCTCGATCATCCTGCTGGTTGTCCTGGCGCTGAGCGCGGTGCTGGCGCCGCTCCTGGCGCCGGGCAACCCGCTCAAGGTCAGCCCTGCCGACCGCTTCATCCCCCCAGGGCTCGACCATCTGTTCGGCACCGACAATCTTGGACGCGACATGTTCAGGATGGTGCTGCATGGCGGCCGCACCTCGCTCTTTGTCGGCCTGGTGGTGACGGCGATCTCCATGTTCATCGCCGTCGTCCTGGGCGCCATTTCGGGCTTCTATCGGCAGGTCGATATCGTGCTGATGCGTATCGTCGATGGCTTGATGGCGTTTCCCGGCATCGTGCTGGCCACCGCCGCTGCCGCCATACTGGGGCCATCCATGTCGACGGTCATCACCTCGCTTTCCATCGTCCTGATCGCGCCTTCGCTGCGCGTGGTGCGCGGGCAGGTGCTGGTGGTCCGCGAATTGCAGATGATCGAGGCCGCCCGCTCGGTCGGCGTGCCGACGCTGCGACTTTTCACCCGCTATATCCTTCCAGCTGTGAGTTCCCCCATCCTGGTGCAGGCATCTTTCATCTTCTCGGCTGCGGTGCTGGGCGAAGCGGGGCTGAGCTTCATCGGCGTCGGTATTGGCCCCAAGGAACTGAGCTGGGGCAATGCCCTGACCGAAGCACGCAATTACATCGCCCAGGCGCCCTGGATCGTGCTGTTCCCGGGCCTGGCGCTGATGCTCACCATCCTCGCGCTCAATCTCCTGGGCGACAGTCTGCGCGACATTCTCGATCCGCGCCTGGCACGGAGGCGCTGACATGCTGCGCTATCTCGGAAAACGCTTCCTCCTCATCCTGCCCACGATCTTCGTGCCGCTGATCCTGGTCTTCCTGCTGCTGCGCC
>CAMLOA010000249.1 GCA_946481445.1 uncultured Devosia sp.
GCATCATGCCGGCGTCGATCTCGCGCTGGCGGATGCCGCCCTGATGGTTCATGTCGATCGTACCGGAAACCTTCTTGGACTTGCAGGTGCCACACAGGCCCTGGGTGCAGGAGGAGGGCAGGCGCATGCCGGCGCGCTTTGCCGCCTCGAGCACAGTCATGTTCTCGGGCACATCGATGCTGCGGCGGGTCCGGGTGAACTCGACCTTGAAAGTCCGCACCGTGTCCGGTGCATTGAGAGCGACCTCGCCTTCGATGGCTTCGGCCTGCTCGGCGGCCGACAGGGTTTCGAAATTGAAGCTCTCTTCGTGGTGGTGCTTCATATCGAAGCCGGAATCTGCGAGCATCCTGCGCACCGCCGCCATGTAAGGCTGGGGGCCGCAGACGAAGATCTCGCGGTCCATGAAATCGGGCGCCACCAGCTTGAGCTGCTCCAGCGACAGCCGCCCGGTCAGGCCATTGTAGGCCGCCAGGGGATTTGCTGCTTCACAGATCGGGGCGAATTTGAAGCTCGGATTGAGCCGCGCCATCAGTTCCAGCTCTTCGCGGAAGATGATGTCGGTCACGGTGCGGGCCGAGTGGACGAAGACGATGTCCTTGGGGTCGGCCAGATCGTGGAATGTGCGGGCCATGCTCATCATCGGGGTGATGCCGCTGCCGCCCGATAGGAACAGGTAGCGCGTTGCCGGATGGGCAAAGCAGGTGAAGTTGCCCATCGGCCCGAGCGCCTTGACCGAAACGCCCGGCTTGAGATTGTCGTGCAGCCAGTTGGAGACGGGTCCGTTCGGCACGCGCTTGACGGTCAGCGATATGGCATTGGGCCGGGTGGGCGGCGACGAGATGGTATAGCAGCGGTGGATCGTCTCGCCGCCGATCTCGAAGGCATAGGTCATGAACTGACCGGGCTGGTAGGTGAACCGCCCCGGCGTGGCCGGCGTCAGCACGAAGGTCTTGACGTCATGCGTCTCCTGCCGCACGGCGCGGCAGACCAGCGTGTCATCCTCCTCGCTGTCCCAAATATTGGTTGCAAGCTCGAGGCGGTTGGCGTCGCCCAGGGATGATGTCATGGTCACACGCCCAGATAGGCGGCCATGCGGCCGATGTACCAACGCTGGAATTTCTCCACCAGCATCTCTGTGTTGGGGGAGTATGGGCCCGGTTCGTAGGCGGGATTCTCGGCGCCGCGCTGGCACATTTCCACCAGGGCCGCATCCTGCTGGTTGGTCGCGGTCCACACTTCGATGAGGTTGGCGATATCGTAGTCGACGCCTTCGACCGCGTCCTTGTTCACCAGCCATTTGGTGCGCACCAGCGTCCGGCCGGCATCGAGGGGCAGGGCCGTGAAGGTAACGATGTGATCGCCCAGGAAATGGTGCCACGAATTGGGCTGGGTCCAGAAGGACAGGCCGCCCAGCTTGGCATTGGTGAAGGCACCCAGGGGAATGCGGCAGGCCGCACGCGTGTCCATGGTGTGGCTTTCGCCATTGCCGTCGAGCGGCAGGCGCTCGGTGCGGAAGCCGGTCACGCGACTGTCGAGCTCCTCGATTTCGCGCGAGGGCAGGCCCATGCCTTCCCACTCGGCGTGGCTGGTCTTGCGCAAGGCGTCATAGCGCTGGGCATTGGCCAGGTCGATCGGGTCCATCTCCTCGGGCGCAAAGCCGAAGCCATAGGCGAAGAGCGGCACCGTCAGTTCGGGATGGTTGGCCTCGCAGTGGTAGCATTCGCGGTTATTTTCGAGGGTCAGCTTCCAGTTGCCCATTTCGATCAGGTCGCTCTGATAGGCGATCTTGGTCTCGCGCACCTTGTGCGGGGCGATATAGGGCCCCATGCGGGCGGCGACGTCGTCAAAATCCTCGGGCGGGGTGTCGGCGAGGCAGATGAAGAGCAGGCCTTCGAGCGAGCGCAGGTGAACCGGCTTGAGGCCACGGCAGGACGCGTCGAAGTCCGCGCCCATATGCGGCGCATGCACGAGGCGGCCGTCGAGGCCATAAGTCCAGGAGTGGTAGCGGCAGACGAGATTGCCGACAGTGGCCTTTTCCTCGTCGATCAGACGGGCGCCCCGGTGACGGCACACATTGTGGAAGGCGCGAACTTCGTTGTCGTCATCGCGGATGATGAGTACCGAAAACTTCCCGATGTCGACTGTGGCAACGTCGCCTGGCTCCGGCACGTCGGGTTCGACGCCGACATAAATCCAGTGACGATGGAAGATGGCTTCCATATCGGCCTCGAACACCTCCTGGGACGTGTAGAAGGGCGCCTCAAGGCTATGGCCCGGTTTGCGACCACGAACGAGTGCTTCCAGCGTGGGCACTTTGTCGAGCATGACAGATCTCTCCTGAACCGAGCCGAGGCGATATGATGCCTCCGCGACCGGGAGACACTTCTCCTTTTTTCTTGGCCTGTCTTGAAGGCGTGCGACACCTATTTTAGATTTCGCGACATTATCTTCGTCGGTGTGACCATGCAGAGTAGTTCGGCTGCCCAAGTCTTCGGTTTCATGCTGACCGAGCAGTTCTCCATGATCGCCTTTGCCGCCGCGCTCGAGCCGCTGCGGCTGGCCAATCGAGCCACGGGGCGGCAGCTCTATGACTGGCGGCTGTTTTCGGCGGATGGCAAGAGTGCCGAAGCGTCCAACGGCGTGCGGGTCAGCGTCGATGGCCGCTTTCGCGACGCCCAGGACATGGATGCGGTGGTTGTCTGTTCGGGCGTCAACGTGCAGCAGCTCGACCATCGCGACCTGATCGCGGTGGTGCGAAAGCTGGTGAAGTTCGGCGCGGCGCCCGGTGCGGTATGCACCGGAGCCTATGTCCTGGCCAAGGCGGGCCTGCTCGACGGGCACCGCTGCACCATCCACTGGGAGAACCGCCCCGGGCTGCAGGCCGACTTTCCCGAGCTGGAGGTGGGCGAGGATCTGTTCGAGGTGGATGGGGACCTGTTTACTTGTGCCGGCGGGGTCGCGGCGGCCGACATGATGCTGTCGCTGATCAAGCGCGACCACGGCGAGGTGGTTGCGGCACTGGTCACCGACCAGCTTATCCTGCACAGGGTCCGCGAGGCCAGCGAGCGGCAGCGCATGGATATGCGCACGCGCCTGGGCGTGGCCGATCCCAAGCTGCTGCGTGTCATCGCGCTGATGGAACGTTCGATTGATCGCCCGCAGACCATGGAGGTCTTCGCCCGCAGTATTGGGGTATCGTTACGCCAGCTCGATCGCCTGTTCCTCAAGCATCTGGGGACGTCGCCGAAGCGGCACTACCTAAAGATCCGGCTCGATCACGCCTGCCAGCTGTTGCGCCAGACGCGCATGCCGATCCTGGATGTCGCCATGGCGAGCGGCTTCAGCTCTGCGTCCTACTTTTCGCAGAGCTATCTCGATCATTTCGGCCGCACACCGAGCAGCGAGCGGAAGGCGGCCGCATAGCTGCGCTCAGGCCGAGGGGAGCCGGTCGAAGTCGACGATGTCCGGACGATGGCCAGTTGCGGCGACGAATTTGAGCAGGTCCGCACTGGCGATGGAAACCGTAGCCGTATTGACCAGCGGGTGCATTGTAATTCGGGGCTGGCTCATCATGTCGGCGGCCAGCACCAGTTGCACCGCCTGGGCCTTGTCGTTGATGAGCGCCAGCGGACTGACGGAACCCTGAACCACATTGAGGGCCTCAAAGAGGGTGTCGCCACTGGCAAAGGAAAACTTCTTGGCGCCGACATGGGCGGCCAGCGCCTTGAGATCGAGGCGGCGATCGGTGGGAACGCAGACCAGCCAGAGGCCACCCTTGGCCCCCTTGAGCAACAGGTTCTTGGTGTGAACCCCCTCGAGCGCGCTCCAATGGGGCAGGGCTTCCTCCACCGTGTGCACGGGTGGGTGCTCAATGGCCACCGGGGTGATGCCGAGGTCGGCAAGCAGGGCATCGAGAGCGGCGCGGGCGTCAGTCATGGGAAAGCCTTTGTCATAAGTTCAGTCCGGCAGGGTGCCATTTTGGGCCAGGAAGTGGCCCGCAAGATAGAGCGAGCCGCAGATCAGCACGCGAGCATCATCGATGCTAGCAGCCTGTTCTAGCGCGGACCGCAGGGAGACATGCGGCTGCGCGGGGAAGCCGGCCGCGGTGGTAGCTTCTGCAATTGTCTGCGCGGAATGGGCATTCTTTTCACCGGGTATGGTCAGGGTCAGTACTGACATGGGCCCGAGTTGGCGAAATGGTTCGAGAAAGAGTGCCGGATCACGCGTGTTCATCATGCCCATGATCAGTACCAGCGGGCGCCGGGGCAGGGCGGCCACGCTGCGGGAAAGGGCAGCGGCACCATGCGGATTGTGGCCGCCATCAAGCCAGACCTCGTGGCCCGAAGGCAGAAGGTTGCGCAGACGGCCGCCCGTGATGGGCTGCATGCGAGCGGGCCAGACGACATTGCGCAGGCC
>CAMLOA010000250.1 GCA_946481445.1 uncultured Devosia sp.
TATGGCATCGGGTCGATCAACAATGTCGGGCTGCTCCTCCAGCAGTTCCATGGCACGGACGAACCCGGTATAGCCCTCCTGCCAGAGCCGGATGAAGTTATCCAGCCGCCGCACGGGATCGACCAATACCCCGACGCAGAGCAGGAAGGTGAGCATTTCCGCCACGGTCAGCGCGCCGCCCAGGATCCTGATGGTGCCGGCAACGATCACCAGGATCGTCACCAACTGGGCGAATCCGTCCATTCCGACCCAAAGCAGCGCCTCGCTACGGTAGCCGTCCGCGCGGCTCTGGAAGAAGCGCTGGTTCTCGATCTCGAACCTGCTGAGCTCCATGCTCTCGTTGGCGAACGACTGTACGACGCGCACGCCGGCCAGGGCATCCTCGACCCGCTCGTTGACGGCGGCAATGCGCTCCTTGCTGCTCCTCAGCGCCACATTCATCTTCCGGTTGAAGTGCCGGGCATAGAGGACGGCAACCGGGACCAGCAATGCGATCAGCCCGGCCAAGGGCGGGTCGATATAGGTCAGAACCGCCATGGCGCCGCCGAACTTCAGCACGCTGATGGCCAGGTCTTCGGGGCCGTGATGGAAGAGTTCCCCCAGCCACAGGGAGTCATTGCTGATCCGGCTCATCAGTTGCCCGGTGCGCTGCCGGTCATAGAAGCTGAATGACAGCTTCTGGCAGTGCTCGAACAGTTCCCTGCGTACATCGGCCTCGATGCGGGCACCCATGACGTGACCCTGGTAGTCGACGAAATAGGTGGCGAGTGATTGCGCGACGAACACGCCCACCATGATGCCACCCATGGCAAGGACCTGCATGATGCCGTCTTCGGCTGTGGCAAGCTCCGGTAGGCGCGTGGTGATGTAGCTGGCGCATAGCGGCAGCGCGATCGCCGTCACGGCGACCAGCGCTGCGCAGGCTAGGTCGGCCAAGAGCAGGGGCAGATGGGGCCGGTAGTAACCGAGAAACTTGCCGAAACGGGTTCGGCGGCCTCCGGACGGCCCGGCGCCGATCTTCAGTCCACGCAGAAACTGGGGAAGTGGGCGGCGGCTAGCGTCGGTGCGCGGTGCGGCCTGCGATTTTCGAGGGTGCATATTGGGTCGTGTCCAGTTGATGTGGGGCTCCTTGCGTTTTGGACACGGTCTTCATGGCGCACTCCCTCCGGTTAGGTCGGCAGCATTATGCTCTAGCCAAGGTGATGCACAAGGCCGCCAGGGGCATTGTCCGCCCAGCGCTGCGCGCGGGCAACACCCGCATGGCTATGTGACGATTCGGCAACAGCGGTCGTGAATCGATTTTGGCCGGGCCGGCATCAAGCATTTGGCGATATTTCCCGCCACAATCTGCCCCTAAACGGATCTGCGTAGGCATCTGGGGGCGGATGTCCTGCGGAGAGAGCGAGTGCGAACCCGCTGCCTCCGCGCGATGTTTCACCTAGCCTGTCTGCGTCGTGGCAGACCATCGATCTAGGCCTGAAAGGCCGACGATCGTGGCGAGTCACGCGGAAGAAGGTAATGGCTTCGAAGTGACTGATATTGCGGTGTTGGTGGCGGCCGGCGGTTGCGGCGTCCCTGTGTCGGGCAAGCGCGTTTCTGTGATTGCCACGGCTTCAATCCGGTCACAAACGAAGTTTACCGAGATATTAACGCCCGCTTTCCTAACGCAACGTCGTTGGTCAAGCTGGTTGCGAAGATCCCAGGGTGATGCCGGTCGTTGCGGCGCGCCCAAGTTGGGCCGGGATGTCCCGGCCATTGTGGAACACGCCTGCCGCCCCGCAGGCAAAAGGAGCATGATGCGGACCGTTAGGGACCATTCCCTGATTTCCGTGACCCTGGCAGTTCTGGTCGGCCTTGCGACCGCCATTCTGCCAGCCCACGCACAGACTGCGGCTGATGCCGCGCTCAACATGGCAAACATGCTCGACGGGGCAGGGGGTGGCGTGTCCGGCGAAGACTACGTTGCTGCGCTCGAGGACGCTGCTGCTGCGGGCCAGCCCATGGCCATGTGGCAGCTGGGTACCATGTACGAGAATGGCGAGGGCGTGGACAGGGACCCGGTAAAGGCCTTTGGCTATTTCGCCCAGATTGCCAACCAGCATGCCGACGCTGCCCCGCGCGGGGTAGAAGCGGACATTGTTGCGCAGTCCTTCGTCAAGGTCGGCGACTACTACAAGCAGGGCCTGCCGGACGCCGGGATTCCGGCCGACATCGAGCGTTCGCATGCCCTTCTGCTGCATGCGGCAACCTATTTCGGCGATGCCGATGCGCAGTATCGTGTCGGGTTGCTCTACCTGCGGGAAGACGAACTGGGGGTGAACCCTTTGCAGAGCGCCCGCTGGTTCTCCCTGGCCGCCCGGAAGGGACATTGCTCGGCGCAGGCTCAGCTTGGCAACCTGCTGTTCAACGGCACCGAGGGGCTCGAGGCCCAGCCGGTGGAGGGCCTGATGTGGCTCAATATCGGCCATACCCGCTGTGCGGGGACGTCCGATGCCGGCTGGGTGGGTGAACTGCTCAATGGTGCCATGTCGATCGCGTCGCCCGAAGCTCGGGCGGAGGCAGTCGCCCTGGCGGCCACGCTGGGTCCGCAGTTCGCGGAGTTCTAGGCGCCCGCTAGCCGGGCGCTTTCTCAGAAATCGTCGTAGCTCGATACCGTGGCCGCCATCTTTCGATGCAGCCGCTGGATTTCGGCGGGGCCGAATTGTCGCGTGCCGATCTTGAGCATGGCGCCGCGCAGGCTCACTGGCGCAGCTTGCTCCATGGCGAACCTGATCGCGTTAACGGCTGTGCGAAAGCGCCGGGGGCCGAGGGCTAGTGCGGTGGCGCGGTCGCGCCCGAGGAAGAGCTCGGAAGCTCCTGTCAGATTGGGTGTCATGTTTCAAATAGTCTTGGTGTTGGGCGCCTTGTTGGCGCGTGCAGCGGCCGGTGGCCGCCTGAAATATACTGGTGTGTGGGAAATGCCGGCTCCGTCCCGCTTCTGGCAGACCGGAGGAGTGCAGCAAGGCTCACCTGCCTGCCGGGCCGCGGGCATGATAGCACCGCGACGGAGGGCTGACCCGAGTGTGTCTGGGGGCGCAGTCTAGCGGCGGACCACGCGGACGCCGGCGAAGACCGCTTCGCGGGCGTCGGCCTCGATCCTGTCCCGCGTATCGGTCGGACGCAGGTCGTCCTGGTCCACCACGCGCTCGACAGTCTCTCTATCGGCCTGGACCCGGTACTGTACGGCGCCGCGCTCATAGGGAAGGCAGGCGATGATCCTGCAATTGCCCGAGGGGCGGTTGCTCTGCCGCGGATTGGGGATCAAGCTGGCGACTTGGCCGACGGAAAACTTGTGATGCATGCTGGCCTCGTCGGGGAAACGAGATCCGGCCTTGGCCGGACCCCAACTTATTGCAGGACGGCTCAAGCCAGCTGCAGATTGATAGCGGACTCGCGGCCATCACGGCCCTTTTCGAGGTCATAGGTGACCTTCTGGCCATCGCCGAGACCGGACATGCCGGCGCGTTCCAGCGCGGTCACGTGCACGAAGGCATCCTTGCCGCCGGTGTCGGGCGTGATGAAACCAAAGCCCTTGGTTGAATTGTAGAATTTTACGGTGCCGGAGATCATCGGGCGCTCTTTCATATTGGCTCGAAGCGAAGCAAGCGAGCAGTTCCCTCTGCGCAGGGTGCGACAGCGGGGTCTATCAACGTTCGCAGTTCGGATGGAAAGCCAATCAACCGGCGAGGCCGGGAGGGATGAGTTCGCCGTCAGGGCAGAAACGTATTGTCACACCATCTACCCCAAATGTGGTCAAGTCAAGGAATAGACGGCAAGCGGAGCCTAGAAGCGGAACTCCCCTTCGACAGGAACATGGTCACTGGGCTTGTCCCAGCCGCGCACGTCCTTGTGCACGACGACGTTCTCCAGACGATCCGCTGCCTGCGGAGAGAGCAGCAGATGGTCGATGCGGATTCCCGCATTGCGCCGCCAGGCGCCAGCCTGAAAATCCCAGAAAGTATAGGCCGGGGCGGGCGTCACCTGCCTCAGGGCATCCGTCAGGCCCAGGTTTGTCAACGTGCGCCAGCGCTCAAGGCTTTCCGGGCGGAACAGGGCGTCTCCCCACCAGGCATCGGGGTCATGCGCGTCGATCGGCTCGGGGATGATGTTGAAGTCGCCGAGCAAGATAAACGGTTCCTCCAGCGCCAGGCGGCTCTGGACATAGGTCTCGAGGCGTCTCATCCAGGCGAGCTTGTAGGGAAACTTCTCGCTGTCCACAGGGTTGCCGTTTGGCAAATAGATGCCACAGATGCGGACAGCGCCGGACTCGACCGAAACCACGGCCTCGATCAGGCGTGCCTGTTCATCGCCGTCATCGCCCGGAAGGCCGCGCGACACCTCGTCGAACGGCAGAAGCGAAAGAATGGCAAC
>CAMLOA010000251.1 GCA_946481445.1 uncultured Devosia sp.
GCTTGCCATCGGGCGAAATGTGCATGTCCTGCTTGGCGCGGGCCTTGCCCAGCACGACCGGATCGACGATTTCGAGATGGCTGGGATTGGCCGTCAGCGACAGGTGAACCTTGTTGCCGTCGAATTCGCGGTCACTGGACGCACCCAGATGGTACTTGACGTCGCCCGAACCCTCGACATCGTCGGGGTAGAAGGCGCCGCCCTTGAATTCATGGAACAGGGCACGGTGCGGCTTGCCCAGCACTTGGGTCAGCACGTTGAGGCGCCCGCGATGGGCCATGCCCAGCACGATGTCCTTGATACCCAGCGCGCCGCCGCGCTTGATGATCTGCTCGAGCGCCGGAATGGTGGCTTCACCGCCATCCAGACCGAAGCGCTTGGTGCCGGTATACTTGACGTCGATGAACTTCTCGAAGCCCTCTGCCTCGATCAGCTTGTTGAGGATGGCCTTCTTGCCCTCGGGCGTGAAGGTGATTTCCTTGTCCGGCCCTTCGACCCGCTCCTGGATCCACTGCTTGGCCTCGGGATCGGAGATGTGCATGAACTCGATGCCCAGCGTCCCGCAATAGGTGCGCTTGAGGATGGCCAGCATCTCGGGGATGGTGGCGTATTCGAGCCCCAGATAATTGTCGATGAAGATCTTGCGGCCATAGTCGGCTTCGGTGAAGCCGTAGCTCTTCGGATCGAGTTCGGGAGCCGGCTCTTCCTGCTTCATCCTGAGCGGATCGAGATCGGCATGCAGGTGCCCGCGCATGCGGTAGGCGCGGATCATCATGATGGCGCGGATGGAGTCGCGCGTGGCCTGCAGCACGTCGGCGACGCTGGCCTTGGCCACGCCCATCGCCTCGGCCTTCCTGGTGACGGCCTTCTCGGCCTTGACGGCGATGTCGCCCCAGTTCCCGTCCAGGGCGCTGACCAGTTCGCCATTGGCGCTCTGCGGCCAGTCCTTGCGGCCCCAGCTCGGCCCATCGGCGTTCTGCTGGGCAACGCCGTCATTGTCATCGAGCCTGGAGAAGAAGCTCTTCCAGGTCTCGTCGACACTGTCGGGGTCGGTCTTGAAGCGGGAATAGAGTTGTTCGATGTAGTCGGCGTTCCCCCCATAGAGGAACGAGGTCAGCAAGAACGTGTCGTTCTTTTCCTGTCGTGTCATCGCTTTGTGTCGCAGGACCTTGCGCCCTGCCATCCTTCTCAACGAACCGGCCATGCCGGTTTCATGCGGTCCCTGATTTTGTGCGGATACTGACCGCTTATCCTTAGTATCCTGTTAAGTGTAGCGGCCCCTGAGCGGGGCCGCGGCTCAATTCACGTTACCTCTTCCCGCCACGAAACGGGTAACACCGTTCTGTGTCCGAAGCGCGACCGACATTGGTCGCATCCGGTGATCCGCCCTCGTTGCTAGAGGGCGTGGCACCCTCAGCCCTTCAGCACGTCCGCCAGCGTGGCGCCGATGCGCGCGGGCGAAGCCGAGACCCTGATCCCGGCGGCTTCCATGGCCGCGATCTTTTCCTCGGCGCCGCCCTTACCACCCGAAATTACGGCGCCAGCATGGCCCATCGTGCGGCCCTTGGGGGCCGTGCGGCCTGCGATGAAACCGGCCATGGGCTTCTTGCGGCCGCGCCTGGCTTCGTCGATCAGGAACTGGGCGGCATCTTCCTCGGCCGAGCCGCCGATTTCGCCGATCATGATGATCGACTTGGTGGCTTCGTCGGCCAGGAACATCTCGAGCACGTCGATGAATTCGGTGCCCTTGACCGGGTCGCCGCCGATACCGACGGCAGTGGTCTGGCCCAGGCCTTCATTGGTGGTCTGGAACACCGCTTCATAGGTAAGCGTGCCCGAACGCGAAACAATGCCCACCGAGCCCTTGGAGAAGATCGAACCCGGCATGATGCCGATCTTGCATTCCTCAGGCGTCAGCACGCCGGGGCAGTTGGGCCCGATCAGCCGCGACTTGGACTTCTCGAGCTTTGCCTTGACGCGCACCATGTCGAGCACGGGCACGCCCTCGGTGATGCAGACGATCAGCGGGATTTCAGCGTCGATCGCTTCCTCGATGGCGGCAGCGGCACCCGGAGGCGGCACATAGATGACCGAGGCATTGGCGCCGGTCCTTTCCTTGCCCTCGGCCACCGAGGCGAAGACAGGGAGCGAGGCCGAGCCGTCGATGCCGCTGGTCCAGGTTTCCCCGGCCTTCTTGGGGTTCACGCCACCGACCATCTTGGTGCCGTAATAGGCCAGCGCCTGTTCGGTGTGGAACGTGCCGGTCTTGCCGGTGAGGCCCTGCACGAGAACCTTGGTGTCTTTGTTGACCAGGATCGACATCTATTTCTCTTTCGTCTGTTGGCGCGCAGGGCGCCGTGGCTAGTCGTCCGCCGGCTTCGGCGTGATGATGGTGAGCTGAACCACGAAGTCGACACCCCAGTGGGTCAGCAGCATTCTGTTGGAGTCCCCGCCCGCGCCGGTGAGGCTGGCAAAGGTGCCGTCGCTGATCATCTGCGACTGACCTTCATAGCGGTCCAGGTTCTGGATGGCCTGGATGGCTTCGTTGCCACGCGTGCCCTGGGGGTCGATCACATCCATGCGGCAATAGCCCAGTGTGTGGGTCGGATAGGTTTCGAACAACACGAAGATGTCGGCAGCGCCGACACCGGTCAGTTCCTTGTGCGCGTTGAACGTCCGCACATAGGGGCTTTCGCCGTCGCCTTCATAGGCGTCCCAGCCCTTGCCATTGGCATCATCGACGGCCAGCACGTCGCCGCGCGCGAAATTCTCGCACACTTCGACGATCTCGACCGCCATGGCCCCCAGATCGCCGGAGCCGCCCTTGGTCTTCTGCGCCAGCGCTGGCGCGGCAGTAAGCGTCGTGGCAGCGAGGCCGGCCGCCAGCAGGCATGACAATGACTTCATCGCAAGATCCTCCCGGGTGTGGCCGGGACGGACGCCCGGCCTTCGAGAGTCAACAGAGCATGCAAGGGCATGCGCACACAACCGTTCCCGGCGGCGGGCGTGTTGCCCTGCCGCTTGGATTGGCCGCGATATGCGCCGCTCGGTTGCATCAGGGCCTAGCCCTGGACTGCCTTGACGATCTTCTGGGCGGCGTCGTCCAGGTCATCGGCCGAGATGACATTGAGCCCGGACTGGTCAAGGATTGCCTTGCCTTCCTTGACATTGGTGCCTTCGAGCCGCACGACCAGCGGGACCTTGAGGCCCACTTCCTTGACCGCGGCGATCACGCCCTCGGCGATCACGTCGCAGCGCATGATGCCGCCGAAAATGTTGACCAGGATGCCCTTCACAGCCGGATCGGCGGTGATGATCTTGAACGCCGCCGTCACCTTCTCCTTGGAGGCACCGCCGCCCACGTCGAGGAAATTGGCGGGCTCGGCGCCATAGAGCTTGATGATGTCCATGGTCGACATGGCCAGGCCCGCGCCATTGACCATGCAGCCGATATTGCCATCCAGGGCCACATAGGCGAGGTCGAACTTGGAGGCCTCGATTTCCTTGGGGTCTTCCTCGGTCAGGTCGCGCAGGGCCTTGAGCTCTTCGTGGCGGAAAGCCGCATTGTTGTCGAAGCTGACCTTGGCATCGAGCACGCGCAGGCGGCCATTGGTCATCACGATCAGCGGATTGACCTCGAGCAGGCTCATGTCCGTTTCGGTGAAGGCCTTGTAGAGGATGGGGAACAGGCTCTTGCCGTCATTGGCGGCATCGCCCTCGAGCTTGAGGGCCCCATTGATCTTGGCCACGTCGGCTTCGGTCACGCCCGCTTCGGGGTCGATCGCAACGGTGATGATCTTTTCGGGCGTGTGCTCGGCCACGGCCTCGATATCCATGCCGCCTTCGGTGGAGACCACGAAGGACACCCTGGACGTCGCGCGATCAACCAGCAGCGAGCAGTAGAGCTCGCGGGCGATGTCGGCGCCGTCTTCGATATAGAGCCGGTTGACCTGCTTGCCGGCATCGCCGGTCTGCTTGGTCACCAGGGTGTTGCCCAGCATTTCCCTGGCATTGGCAACGACGTCCTCGACCGACTTGGCCAGGCGCACGCCACCCTTGGCATCGGCGGGCAGTTCCTTGAACTTGCCCTTACCACGGCCACCGGCATGGATCTGGCTCTTGACCACATAGAGCGGGCCCGGAAGCGACTTGGCTGCCGCTTCGGCTTCATCGGCCGAGAATATGGCGACGCCGGCAGCGACGGGCGCGCCATAGCCCTTGAGCAATTCCTTGGCCTGGTGTTCGTGGATGTTCATATCTGGTCCCCTTGATGGGTCTAAGCTGCACCGACCAACACCCTATCCGGGTCATTCCCGCGAAAGCGGGAACCGCTGTTGGCAAGGCCAGGAAACGGAGGTCCCCGCTTTCGCGGGGATGAC
>CAMLOA010000252.1 GCA_946481445.1 uncultured Devosia sp.
GTTGGGCTTGCCCTCCGCCATCAGCGCGAACACGCGGTGCTGCTGCGGCGTCATGCGCGCCGCGCGGGTGGCGAGGTCGGCGTCGGTCGAGGACAGCGCGCCGTCGCCGGCGCTGGGCGGCAACACGATCGAAGTCTCTCCACCTGTGCAGGAAGTCGATGGCGTACCACTGCCCTTGCAGCGCTACCTACCCGACGGGTTGGACGGGGTGCGGTGGAAATGGACCGGGCCGGGCGTCGCCACGGCCGATCTCGATTGGGGCAAAGACGGCAAGTCGCGGTTGATGCTCCTGCGCGTTGCCGCTGGCCGTCGGGTGCCAGAGCATGGACATGGCGGACAGGAGCTGACGCTGATCCTGCAGGGCGCTTACCGCGACCGCTTTGGCGTATTTGGTGTCGGGGATATTGCCGACCATGACGAGGATGTGGAGCACCAGCCCATTGCCGAGCCTGGAGAGGATTGCATCTGCCTGGTTGCGGTCGATGCCAAGCTCACCTTCCGGGGGCGGCTGATGCGGGCTTTGCAGCCGCTGTTCGGGCTATGAGCCTGCAGCCGGGTGTCGCCTGGATCATCGGCGGCGGCACCGGCATTGGCGCTGCCGTCGCCCGCAGGCTGGCCAAGCAGGGTTGGACCATTGCCATATCCGGCAGGCGGGTTGACCGATTGGAAGAAACGGCTGCCGGCTTCCCCTCGATACGCCCCTACCCGCTCGATGTCACCGACCAGGGCGCGATCGACAGCAGCCTGGCCGCGATCGTGCGCGACCTGGGCCGGATCGATCTCTTCATCTTCGGGGCAGCCGCGTGGCAGCCCATGCGGGTGGGCGACTATGCCTATGACAAGTTCGCCAGGATCGTGGACACCAACTATCTCGGTGTCGTGCGCATGGCCAATGGCGTTCTGGCCCAGATGGACCGTCAGGGCGGCGGGCACTTCGCGGTGATCGCCTCCGTGGCCGGCTATTTCGGTCTCCCCCGCTCGGCGGCCTATTCGTCGACCAAGGCCGCGCTCATCAACCTGATGGAAACCATGCGCACCGAGCTGGCGCCGCGCAACATCAAGGTGCGGCTGATCGCTCCGGGCTTCGTCAAATCCGAGCTGACGGACAAGAACGACTTCCCCATGCCCTTCCTGATGGAAACCGACGAGGCCGCCGAGCGCATCGTGGAGGGCCTGATCGAATCGGACCGCTTCGAGATCGCCTTCCCCAAGCGAATGGTCTGGCTGATGAAGACCATCCGCTGGTTGCCCTACCCGGTATTCTTCTGGCTGACCGGCAAGATGCTGCCGAAATAGGCCGGCGCCTCAGAGCGGGCGCCGGTACTGGTAGATGCCGACGTCGATGGAGCCCTCGGTGAAGCCCGCCTCGCAATAGCTGAGGTAATAGACCCACTTGCGCTTGAAGTGCTCGTCATAGCCGAGCGGCGCGATCATCGGCCAGCGTTCGAGGAACCGCTCGCGCCATAGGCGCAGCGTCTTGGCATAGCTGAGACGGAAGGTCTCGACATTCTCGAGCACCAACCCATAGCGATCGCCAAACTCGCGCATCACGGTCTTGGTCAGCAGCATGCCGCCCGGGAAGATATAGCGCTGGATGAAGTCGGGCCCGCTGCGATAGCCGTCGAAGTCGGCTTCGTTGATGGTGATCGCCTGGATTGCCGCCGTGCCGCCGGGCTTGAGCCGGTCGTGGATGGTCTGAAAGTAGCTCGGCCAGTTATCCTCGCCCACGGCCTCGATCATTTCGATCGAGCCAATATGGTCGAACTGCCCTTCGGTGTGACGATAGTCCTCGAAGACGAGTGTCGCAAACGTGTCCAGACCCTGCCTGGCCAAGCGCTCCTTGCCATATTTGAGTTGCTCGGCCGACAGGGTAATGCCGCGCAGGTGGGCCTTGTAGTCGCGCGCCACGGTTTCGGCGAAGCCGCCCCAGCCGCAGCCGATCTCGAGCACTGTCGAGCCTTCGGTCACGCCGGCCATGTCTGCGACGCGCCGATACTTGGCCAGCTGGGCCTCCTCCAGGCTCTGGTCACCCGACGTGAACACCGCCGAGGAATAGGTCATGGAGGGGTCAAGCCACTGTCCGTAGAAGTCGTTGCCGAGGTCGTAGTGCTCGGCGATGTTCTTCTTGGAGCCTTCCAGCGTGTTCCGGCGCGACAGGTGATAGTGCAGGTCCGACGCCGCCCGACGGAAGAAGCCCGGATTGGCGCTTTCGAACATGTCGCGGTTCTGCAGGAAGAAGCGGAACAGGGCCGTGAGGTCGTCAACCTCGATGTCGCCATTCATGTAGGCCGCGGCAAAGCCCACCGTGCCACGCTGCATGGCCTCGCTGAGCACGCGAAAATTGTTGAGCCGGAGCACAGCATGCTCGCCCGTTGCCGGATTGCCGACCGTGCGCGTGCGGCCATTGGGGAAGATCACAGTCAGGGCGCCGTGACGTGGCTTGCCCAGCAGGGCCACGCCCACCCGTTCGACAAACCAGGAGGCAAGGCGCGTCCACGGCGTAACGCCGGTATCGGTATTCTCGGCAACGGTCTTAGTCATTGGGCCTTGGCGATCCAATTTCGCTGGCGGCAGCCTTGTGGTGTCGCCTGATCTTGAGCGTCGGCGGCACACCCTTGAGCCACAAAAGCAAGGCCTCCCAGTGTATGCCCGCGACCACTTTAGCGGTCATAAAAGGATATGCAAGCAGCAGTTTAAGCAAGGAAGCGTCCGTCAAAGGACGCCTCTGCCCGTCGAAATAAGCCGTCAGCAAGCCACCCTCGGCGGTGCTGAGCGCGATCCCCAGAAAGACCTGTTCGCCCGGAGGCCTGATCGTGAATCGGTATTGGCCGTCCAGCGTATTGAAGGGCGAAACGTAGAAGGCCTTTGCCGCCGTGTGCGTGGTCAGCGTCGTCGATGGCTCGACCAGCGATTGGTAGAAATGATGCTCGCCGAACGTGTTGCTGACTTCGTAGGCCATGAACACCGTCCGTCCCGCGGCATCGTCGCAGAAGTAGACGGCTATCGGATTGAAGGCAAAGCCGAGGATGCGCGGATAGGCCAGCAAGCGGACGCGCGCAATATCCCCGGCACCGGCCGCCGCCGCCCGCCGGCGGATGAAGGCGGAAACACTGGTGCCATCGCGCGGCCCGAAATCCCCGGTGACCAGCGACACAAGGTTGAATCTATTCAAGGAGAAGAAGCGCAACTTCTCATCCAGTGATTCAAGCCGATCCAGGTCGACCAGCATGGAGAAGACCCGGTAACGGAGAGCATGGCGCTTGGGCCGCGCACGCTTGTGAACCACGTCGCCGACATAGAGTGCGCCCAGCTCTTCGTTCACTCCGCTGCCCAAAGGCCCTGGTCTCCTCCGACCCAGTTATGCGCAATGCGGGCGCGCTGGTTGCGGACCTGCCATGGGCGCTCGAGCGGGCCGATGCGTTCGGCAACCTCGAGGCCGGACTGGATGCCGTCCTCATGGAAACCATAGCCCATCCAGGCGCCGGCAAACCAGCTTCGGTTGGAACCCTGGATCCGCCAGAGCTGGCGCTGGGCAGCTATGGCGGCAGCGTCGAACAGGGGATGCTCGTAGTCCACCTCATACTGGACCGTTCCCTCGGCAAAGGGACGATGGGGGTTGAGGGTCACAAAGAGGGGCGTACGAGTGTCGAGGGGCTGCAGCCTGTTCATCCAGTATGTCAGGCTCAGCTGGCTCTCGCCTTCCGTCCCGCGAAGGTAGTTCCACGATGACCAGAGGTGCTTCCGGCGCGGCATGAAGCTCTTGTCGGAGTGCAACACGGCACGGTTCGTGGTGTAGCGGAACGCACCAAGCACCGTACGCTCCGCCTCGCTCGGCTCGGCAAGCAGGGCAAGGGCCTCGTCGGCATGACAGGCGAAGACGACCTGGTCGAAAGCCCGGCGCGAACCGTCGGCCATGACGATCTCGACCCCGCCAGGATGACGCTCAACGCGGGCGATGCGCACATCCAGCACCGTCTCGAAGCTGCAGCTGTCCGCGATCCTGTCGACATAATTCTGCGAACCACGCCGCACCGTACGCCACACGGGACGACCTGAGACCTGCAGCAGCGAATGATTGGCGAAGAACTCGATGAAGGTCCGGGCCGGAAATTCGAGCATGCCGCGGGAGGGCGTCGACCAGATCGCGGCCGAAATGGGCAGGATGTGGTCCTCAATGAAGATCCGCGAGTAGCCGAACTTTTCGAGGAACGCCGCAATGGACATGTCGTCCTGGCACCCTGCCACCTGCTTCTCGGCCTCGCGGAAGAAGCGCAGGATATCGCCCACCAGTTGCCAGTGTTCCGGGCGGATGATGTTGCGGCGCTGGCCGAACAGCCCGTTGAGGTGGCGGCCG
>CAMLOA010000253.1 GCA_946481445.1 uncultured Devosia sp.
CGCCAGCACGAGCGCAATGATCGCGCGAATGTTGTAACCGTTTGCGTACGCGTACTGGCCGGAAACCTTGAAGAGATCCGGCAGCGACAACTGCTGACGTCGCATTACCCAGTAGTCGGCAATGAGAATTCCGCCCAGCGCGCCCATCAGCCGGTCGAGCGATCCGGAAGACATCGTCGCCTCGGCTTCGTTCTCAAGCAGCGCTCCGCCGATGGCGTTGATCCCGCGCAGCGTGTGCCGGCCCCCTTCGGACATGGCCAGATGGGTCGCGACTACGGTGGCATACGGCTCGTCCAGCGAACCTGCACTGAAAGCCATCAGGGTGGCGATGTCGGGATGGTGATTGATGGTCATTGCAGATCCTCCAGCAGGGGCCGGAGCCGTTCATAGGCGAGGCGCAGTCGCGATTTCACTGTACCGAGAGGGATGCCAACTTTCTCGGCGATCTCGGCATGCGGCATGTCGTGGATAAAACTCAGGCGCACGACTTCCTGTTGTTCGGGCGACAGGGTCTCGAGCGCCTTGCCCACCCGGTCCACCACCTGGTTCCGTTCGGCTATGGCACTGCCCATCGGAGCATCGCTCGCCAGTTCCACCGTTTCCAGGTCTTCATAGGGCTTGTTCGACTGGCGCCGGAGCTGGTCGATCCTGAGGTTCCTCGCAATGGTGAATATCCAGGTGCTGGGCGCGCCGCGCTGGCTCGAATAGAGCTGCGCCTTGCGCCACACGGTGAGGAACGTCTCCTGCACCAGATCCTCGGCCAGCGCGTCGGGGGCGCCCAGCTTGAGCATCATCGACTTTACCCGCGGTCCGTAAAGCCCGAACAGGTCAGCCAAAGCCGACCGATCCTGTTTGAGCGCAATGCGCGCCACAAGATCGGCGGGATCGTCCGTGGAATGGTCAGGCAGCTGCCCGCTTCTGTCTTCGGTCATGACCACCGCATACATCGGCTGCTCCACTTATGTCAGCACTCCTACGCCGATCCTCAAGCGGTGGATCACCGATTTGATCGACGAAATACATGACTTGACGGATCATATTAATGACCATAGGAAGCCGCTGACCCTGCAGAGAGGACACAATGCGACTCCTGACCGCCCTGGCCGCCCTAGCCCTGCTGACCACCACCGTCTCGGCCGATCCCTGGACCTATGCCGGTGGCGACGCGCAGACGGTGGCCCTCGACTCTATGCCCACGCGCATCATCGCCAGCCAGGACGCCGCCGCCGGGCTTATCCCGCTCGGCATCCGGCCGGTCGCGATCTATGCCGACAGCATGGTTGCCGAGGCCGAGGCCCTGCAGGGTCTTGACCTGACTGGGATCGAAATCCTCAGCGAGGTTTGGGGCGAGGTCGACATCGAGAAGGCCGCCGCGCTCGATCCGGACCTGATCGTGGCCGAGTACTGGCCGCTGGAGAACACCTGGAGCGGTGGCAAGGATGTCAGTGCCGCGCTGGAGGCTCTGGCGCCGGTGACTGGCCCCATCCAGGGGGACTCGATCCTTACCCTGATAGAGGACTACGAGGCCCTCGCAGCCAGCCTCGGCGCCGACCTCGACAGGCCGGAGATCGCTGCCGACAAAGCGGACTTCGAAGCCGCTCTCGCCCGCTTCAAGGCGGCCGTGGCCGCCAAGCCAGGCCTTACCGCGCTCGCGGTCTGGGCCGGCGAAGATGCTCTCTATGTGGCCGCAACGGCCGGCTCGTCCGAGCTGATGGATTTTGCGGCCTGGGGTTTGAACCTGATCACGCCCGAAGTCGCCGACGATCGCGGCTACCGGGAAACGCTGTCGTGGGAACTGGCCGACAAGTATCAGCCCGACCTGATCATGGTGGACAACCGTTCGGACGCCACCATGGTTACGGCCCTGGCGCAGCCCACCTGGACGCTGATGAAGGCGGCCCAAGCCGGCCAGGTCACCGATTGGCCTGCCTTCTGGCTGCGCAACTACGCTGCCTATGCCCGCGAACTGGACAAGCTTACCGACGCGATCGACGCGGCAGACGAGAACCTGGTCCCGTAGTGATGCTTGCCGCGGTACGGCAGCGGGCGGGGAAGGGGCCCGTGTTGACGCTTGGCTTCCTTGGCCTCTTCGCCGCTGTCGCGGTAGTTGCGGTCCTGTCGGTGACGGTTGGAGCCAGGCCCATTGCGATGGAGACGATCTGGACGGCGCTGACCGCCTACGATGCAAACTCGACCGACCACCGCATCCTGTGGGACCTGCGTCTTCCCCGCACCGTGGTGGGTGTTTTCGCCGGCGCCGCCCTGGGCCTTGCCGGCGCCATCCTGCAGGGCGCCACACGAAACCCGCTCGCCGACCCGACCATCCTCGGCATCAATGCCGGTGCCGCGCTCGCCGTGGTCCTGGGCGTGGCAGTCTTCGGGCTAACCCAGCTCAGCGCGTATGTCTGGCTGGCCTTTGCCGGCGCGGGTGCGGCTATGCTGGCGGTCTATGCCATCGCTTCCCTGGGCCGGGATGGCGCCACGCCAATCAAGCTGGCCCTGGCCGGGGCGGCGATGACGGCGGCGCTGCATTCGATTATCAATGCCATCCTGCTCACCGGTCCGCGTACACTGGACGAGGTGCGGTTCTGGCAGGTCGGTTCGCTGGCCGGGCGGGACATGGACATCGTCATGCAGGTCGCGCCCTTCCTCGCATTCGGGATCGCCCTGGCGCTCGCGTGTGGGCGGCTTCTCGACGGCCTGTCCCTGGGCGAGGACGTAGCGCGCTCTCTTGGCCAGAATGTCGGACGGACGCGCGCCTTTGCCGGGCTGACGGCCGTGATCCTGGCGGGTGCCGCAACGGCAGCGGCCGGCCCGATTGCTTTCGTGGGCCTCACCGTGCCCCACATCGCGCGGGCCATTACCGGACCCAATTATCGCTGGATACTGCCCTATTCGATGCTGATGGCGCCCATCCTGCTGCTGGGAGCCGACGTCGTGGGCCGGGTGATCGCGCCGCCGGGCGAGATTCAGGTCGGCATCGTGACCGCTTTTGTGGGTGCCCCGTTCTTCATCGCGCTGGTGCGCCGCCGCAAGCTGGCTTCGCTCTGATGACTGCCGCACCCGCCCTTGCCACCATCGAAACCGTCCGCCGCATCCGCCGCAACCTTGCCTGGCGCCGCAGATGGGTCGTGCTATCCCTTTCCGGATTGCTGGCTATCGCCTTCGCCCTTTCGATGTATCTGGGCGATTTTCCGGTCGCCCCGGCCGACATCGTCCGTTCGCTCCTGTCGCCCCTGACCGGGGAGGCCAACAAGGGCGTCGATTTCATTGTTCTCAGTGTCAGGCTGCCCCGAGCCACCCTGGCTGTCCTCACCGGCGCCTGTTTCGCCCTGAGCGGAATCATTTTCCAAACGATCCTGCGTAACCCCTTGGCTAGCCCGGACATTATCGGCATTTCGCACGGCGCCAGCGCGGCCGCGGTCGCTGCCATCATCCTGTTTGGCCTGTCCGGACTGGTCGTCTCCGTGGTCGCGTTCGGCGGTGCCGTGGCAACGGCGCTGGCCATCTATGGCCTCGCCTGGCGCAACGGCGTGACGGCCTATCGCGTGGTGCTGATCGGCATCGGCGCCGCCGCGATGATGGGGGCCGTTATCTCCTACCTGTTCACGCGGGCCCGCCTGCTGGACGTGCAGCAGGCGCTGGCCTGGCTGGTGGGTAGCCTCAATGCCGCTGCCACGGCCGATATTTTGCCACTCGCCCTGGCCCTGCTTGTGCTGGTGCCCCTGACGGTCGCGCTGGTTCGCGGCCTCAATGCCCTGCAATTGGGTGATGACACCGCCACCGCCCTTGGAGCCAGGGTGGAACTGATCCGCCTGGGGTTGATGCTGGCAGCCGTCGGCTATGCGGCTTTCGCCACGGCCGCGGTCGGGCCGGTGGGTTTCGTCGCGCTGGTGTCGGGGCCGATAGCGCGAATCCTACTCAATGGTGCCGGCAAGGGCTTTGTCGAGGCGGGCCTGGTTGGCGCCCTCGTCATGCTCGGCTCCGACCTTATTGCCCAGCATGCCCTGCCGCAGGTGCAATTGCCTGTCGGCGTTGTCACTGGCCTGCTCGGCGCCCTGTTCCTGCTGTGGCTGCTGGTCGTCTCGAACCGGACAGGGCAGGTGACCTGACATGCGGAGGCAAGCCCCATGAGCGTCCATCCTCAGCTTCTCGCCGCTGGGCTGCACCTGGGTTATGGCGATCGCCAGGTGGTGTCCGACCTCAACCTGGCCGTCCCGCCTGGCAAGCTGACGGTCATCGTTGGCGCCAATGCCTGCGGCAAATCCACCGCCCTGCGGGGGTTGGCGCGGCTGCTGGCGCCGACCAGGGGTGCGGTCTATCTCGACGGCAAACCCATCCACCAAATG
>CAMLOA010000254.1 GCA_946481445.1 uncultured Devosia sp.
CTACCTGTTGTTCGGCTGGAAGGCGTTCGACGACTCTGCCACCGACCGTATCCGCAATGGCCGCGCTGCCCGCCCCCTGCGCGCCAAGGACCTGGCGCTGATCGACCGCGAGACCAGCCACAAGTGGCCGGTGCAGGTCAAAGTGTCAGAAGTGCCCTTTCTGAACGGCAACGAAGTCGAGCTTCTGATCGACGGGCGGGCGACCTTCGACTCCATATTCGCAGGCATCGAGAAGGCACGCGAATACCTGCTGGTGCAGTTCTACATCGTCCGCGACGACGCACTCGGCGCCGAACTGGCGAGGCGGCTGATCGAGCGGGCGCGGGCCGGGGTGCAGATCTACCTGCTCTATGACGATATCGGTAGCACCGGCATGCCCAAGCGCTACCGCCGGCAGCTTCGCGAAGCCGGCATCAAGGTCGCCGGCTTCAACCAGCGCCACAAATTCCTGCGCATCTACGGGCCCACGCGCATCAACTACCGCAACCACCGCAAGATCGTGGTCGCCGACGGCGAACACGCCTGGGTTGGCGGGCATAATGTGGGCGTGGAGTATCTGGGCGAACATGCGCGGTTCGGCCACTGGCGGGACACGCATGTGCGGGTGAGCGGCCCCGCCGCGCTGGGTTGCGCGCTGTTGTTTCGCGAAGATTGGGAATGGGCTACCGGCGAGGTCCTGCCCGCAACGCCCCCCGAGTCCGTCGCCACCCCGGGCGATCAGTCAGTCCTGGTCATGGGCAGCGGTCCGGCCGACAAGCTCGAGGAATGTGCCATCGCGTTCACCGATATCATCGGGCGGGCACGGGAACGCGTGTGGATCGTAAGCCCCTATTTCGTGCCGGATACCGACATCCGCACGGCGCTCTATGCTGCCAAGCTGCGGGGGGTGGACGTGCGGATCATGCTGCCCGACGAGCCCGACCACAAGCTGGTCTGGCTGGCAAGCATTGCTCACGCCGACGCCATGATCGAACACGGTGTCTCGATCTACCGCTATACCCGGGGGTTCCTGCACCAGAAGGTGGTTCTGATGGACGACCAGATCGCGACCATCGGCAGCGCCAATTTCGACAACCGCTCCTTCGCCATCAACTTCGAGATCACGCTCTGGTTCACCGACCGCCAAAGCATCGACAATGTCGAGGCGATGCTGATCGAGGACTTCAAGTCCTGCCGGCAGGTGGACCTGACCGAGGTCAGGACACGCTCCCTGGTCATGCGCTTCATGACCCAGGCGGCCCGCCTGCTCTCCCCCCTGCTCTGAGGCCTTCATGACCCTTTTCCTGTTCCGCGATGACAGCTATGCGACCGAAACACCGGCCACCGTGACCGCGATTACCCCGGAGGGCGGTATCATCCTGGACAGGACTGTCTTCTACGCCGCCTCCGGCGGACAGCCCGGCGATACGGGGACCTTGCTGCGGACGGACGGCTCCGAGATCGCCATCGCAACGACGGTGCATCCGGACGGCGACAAGACGCGGATCGCCCACATCCCCGCCAGTGGCACCCTTCTGCCGATTGCCGGTGAAGCGGTGACCGCCCGGCTGGACTGGGACCGGCGCTACAAGCTCATGCGGATGCATACGGCGCTGCACCTGCTCAGCGTCGTGTTCCCCTATCCGGTGACCGGCGGGTCGGTGAGCGAGGACAAGGGCCGGCTCGATTTCGACATGCCTGACGTGCCGGAAGATGTGGGGGCACTGGAGGTCAGGCTCAATGCGCTGGCCGGTGGCAACCATGCCGTGACCCAGGAGTGGATCACCGATGCCGAAATGGCGGCCAACCCCGACCTGGTCAAGACGATGAATGTCAAACCGCCCATGGGCCAGGGTCGCGTGCGGCTGGTTCGGATTGGGGACATCGACCTGCAGCCCTGCGGCGGCACTCATGTGCGCAATACAAGCGAGATCGGACCGCTCGCCCTGGGCAAGATCGAGAAAAAGGGGAAGCAGAACCGGCGCGTGAGCGTGGTGTTCGCCTAATAGGGCCCGCTAGCGAACCGGCGGGGCGTAGAGCAGGCCGCCATTGGTCCACAGGGCGTTCTGGCCGCGCAGCAGGGCCGCGCCCGTCTGTGGGCCAAAATGCCGGTCGTAGAGCTCCGAATAGTTGCCCACCGCCCGGATGACATCGGCCATGAAGGTCGGGGAGAGCCCGAGCGCCGAACCGAAATCGCCCTCCAGGCCCAGGATGCGCCGAACCGCGGCGGTGCGCGTGGAGGACAGCGACTCGATATTGAGCGAGGTCAGCCCGACTTCCTCTGCGTTTATGAGCGTGAACAAGGTCCACTCGACAATGCCGAACCATTGTGGATCGCCCTGCCGCACGACTGGCCCCAACACTTCCTTGGAAATGCGCTCGGGCAGAATGCGATGGACCGAAGGGTCCGGCAGGCCGCGCCTGATGGCCTGCAATTGCCGGCCTGAGGCCGACACCACCTGGCAGAGACCGGCCTGGTAGGCCACGGTCAGGTCCGCCACATCCTCGTAGGGCACTTCCGAATAGCTCGATTGATTGGCGAAGAAGAACTCGCCAAGGCGCTCCAGTTCCTCGCCGCCGTCGAGCACGCAGACCGAGACGTTGTTCAACTCGTAGGCAGAAACCACGTTCAGCGATTGCGGGACCAGAAAGGCCTGGCCGTCAAAGAACGCCGTGCCAACATAGGTTGCCCCATAGAGTGTATCGCGCCGCTCGGTCCAGGGGCCGTTGCGCACGATCACGTCGACCATTCCGGTCTGGAGCGGCGCAAAGCGGGTCTCGCCCCGCAGCGACCGGAACTCGATCAGGTTGGGATCGCCGAACACGGCTGCGGCGATGCCGCGGCAAAGGTCGACATCGAAGCCGGACCAGCGGCCGTCGGCGTCCTGCTGTGCAAAGCCGGGCAGCGCGCTTGTCGCGCCGCAGATGAGGAAGCCCCGTTCGCGAATGGTCTCCAGCGTCTGGGCGGCCGCAGGGGTCGCGGCCAGAAGGGCAGCGGCCAGCACAAGAACCGGCAATTGCTTGAAAAAGCTGTTCAAACCGACCTTCCCATCTCGCGCTGGCATATTGGCAGCCGCATCGGTCCGGTCAAGGTTCGAGACGCCCGCCCTGCCGGTTATCGACAGGGCGAACGATGTGAGACCCAGTCAGTGCAGGATCTGGCTGAGGAAGAGCTTGGTGCGCTCGTGCTGCGGGTTGGAGAAGAAGGCCTCGGGCTCGTTCTGCTCGATGATCTGGCCCTGGTCCATGAAGATCACGCGGTTGGCCACCTGGCGGGCGAAACCCATTTCGTGGGTGACGCAGAGCATGGTCATGCCGTCTTCGGCCAGGTTGATCATCACCTCGAGCACTTCCTTGACCATTTCGGGGTCGAGGGCCGAAGTCGGCTCGTCGAACAGCATGATCTTGGGCTGCATGCAGAGCGAACGGGCGATCGCCACGCGCTGCTGCTGCCCACCCGAGAGCTGGCCGGGATACTTCTTGGCCTGCTCGGGAATCTTGACCCGCTCGAGATAGTGCATGGCAGTCGCCTCGGCTTCCGCCTTGG
Source organism: uncultured Devosia sp. (assembly GCA_946481445.1). The sequence goes on from CAMLOA010000254.1 coordinate 3,527, forward strand.
GAATGCCGCGCACCCAGATGGGGGCAAGCGTCAGGTTGTCGAGAATGGTCAGATGCGGAAACAGGTTGAAGTGCTGGAACACCATGCCCACTTCGCGACGCACCTCATCGATGCGCTTGAGGTCGGCGGTCAGCTCCGTGCCATTGACGATGATCTGGCCTTCCTGGTGCTCCTCCAGGCGGTTGATGCAGCGGATCAGCGTCGACTTGCCGGACCCCGAGGGGCCGGCAATGACGATGCGTTCGCCCTTCATGACCCGCAGGTTGATATCGCGCAGCACATGGAAGTCGGCATACCACTTGTGCATGCCGATGACGTCGATGGCGACCTCCGTATCGGAGATCGTCATCTTGCCGGTGTGGACGGGGTGGTCGACGGTTGTTTCGGAAACCTGAGACATTGGAGCTACCTCTTGTAGCCAGTGTTGAGACGTCGCTCCATGTACATGGAGTAGCGGGACATGCCGAAGCAGAAGACCCAGAAGACCATGGCGGCAAAGATGTAGCCGGTCGTGGCCGTATTGGCCGACTGCCACTCGAGAGCGGAGTCGTTCTTGGTCTTCACCGCTTCGAGCAGGTCCTTCATGCCCACGATGTAGACGAGGGACGTGTCCTTGAAGAGCGAGATGAAGTTGTTCACGATGCCGGGGATCACATGCTTGAGCGCCTGGGGCAGGATGATGAAGTACATCCGCTTCCAATAGCCCAGGCCCAGTGCGGCCGCGGCCTCGTATTGCCCGCGCGGAATGGCCTGCAGACCACCACGCACCACTTCGGCCATATAGGCCGAGGTGAAGAGCGTGACGCCGACCAGGGCCCGCA
>CAMLOA010000255.1 GCA_946481445.1 uncultured Devosia sp.
TCGCAACGGGGGATGTCGCTACCCCCACGCCGTGTCATTCCGGCGCAGGCCGGAATCCATGCGGGGACACATCCCAGCGCTGGATGGTGCGGATCGCCACGGACTTGGATCCCGGCCTGCGCCGGGACGACACTGTGGATTGGTGCCTGCGCACCGGGCGGGCAGCCGCATCAGCGCGGGATGAAGTATCGGGTCTGGCCGTCGAGCTGGCCAGTGCGGGCGAGGCCAATGGTGGTGAGGGTTTCGAGCAGTGACTCGATGCGCTCGCGACGCTTGGGCGTGTTGCGGCCATCGAAGGTGGCGGACAGCGTTTCGGGCGGGGGACTTGCGCAGCAGGTCGACGAGAATGTTGATCTGCTCGGTATCGCGGCCGGGCCATTTGGGCTTGTCGCTGAATGGGACGATGGCGAGGTCGGCTTCGGTCTGCTGGCCGCCGGGGCGGGCAACCTTGCGGACGAGCTTTGGAATTTGATAGTCGGCGCGCAGCCAGCGGACGAGGCCGCGGGCCTCTTCGGCGGCGCGTTCCTGGTTGAGGGCGACGAGGCGGGTCAGCAGCTCTTCCTCGGCGGCGAGCTGGTATTCCGTCTTACAGGAACTGGGCATGGTGGCGCCGGGGCGGCCGACCAGGCGCGGGGCGAGGTCGGACCAGCCATAGGCGGCGAGATCCCTCCCCTTTGCGGGGAGGGCTCTAGGGTAACGACGGGCGTCAGACGTCGCCGTAGTGAAACTCGAAGACCAGCGTCGCATTCCCCGAGTCCAGGGTGTAGCCGACGACGTCGCAACCATTCTTCTGCCGAATGGGTGCCGCGCCCCGCAGGATCAACTGTCCGTCGGCCGTTGCGCCTCCAGAGACCGTATAGGGTGCTGGCGCGCAGCCCTTCCGGAAGGTGTAGGCCGTGCCCGTGACTTCGACGCCCGGTTCGGTGGGGATGGGGTCGCCGCGATAGAGGACCTGGCCCGCTGTGACCAGACCGCCGAGGGCCGCTTTGGGACGGTCGTAGTAGATGACCGACAGGTCATCGGAAACCCACATGAACGACCCGTTGTGATCGATGCCGACAATGCTGTCGAACGCGCTGTCACGGGGCGTATAGTCACCCAGAGCGGGCAAGACCGTGGGACAAAGCACAGACCATTGTGTTGACAGGGGCAGGCCACCGTGATGCAGGCCCACCGGAACTGTTTCACCGTCCGCATCGGCCAGGCGCACCCGCCCCTCGGCAAGCCCTTCCTGCCATGTGCCGGCGACCCGATAGACGTTGCCATGGTTGTCGACGAGGCGCCCCGTTTCGCAATTGGCCGATGCCGTGTATGTGCGGTCGGCTTCGCTATGCAGGACATCGGCGACACATTCCGGAGCTGATCGGCCCGGGGCGAAATTGGCGCAGTAGTCGGCCGCCATTTCCTCGGTGACGCGAGCCACGATCCTGGCCTGCGGGCCATCGATCCCCGTCCGCTCAAAGATGACGGGGGTCGCACATTGGTGGCACTGCGGCAGATAGGGCCAGCTGGCGGGGTCGGACAATGGCTCGGACTGCGCCGGTGCGGCGGCCAATGCCAAGGCCATGATCGTGACGAGAAAATAAGGGTGTCGCATCGTCAGACCTGAGCAGGTTCGGTCTGCACCAGATTGGCCGATGCGGTGGCGCGACCAGACATGCTGGCAAAGAATGCACTGCCCCTGCTGCTGATCTTGGCGCCCGTCGAGATGAGATACCCTACCATCCACAGGAACAGGCCACAGGTTGCGAGGCCCACCATGAAGTGCATCGCAAAGAACAGGGCCGGTATCCATCCGAGAAAGATGACAGACATGATGCCCATGATGATGAGTGAAGCGCCGGATTCACGGCGGCGATCGCCCGTGGTGAGATTGATGCCCGCAACCATCCAGCTCGGACCACTGCTTCGCGGCATGACCAGCATCGACACGCGATGGCCTTCACGGGTGGCGAACTTGTCCGGGTTCGTGCGAACAGCAACTTCCTGACCGTCGTCGCTCCTTACCCATAGCTGGGTGTGGTTCGTGACCGTGGAGGTGGTGCGCCCAGAGGAGGTCCCGATACCCTTGTAGCTGAAGCCCTGCGACGTTCCCTTGACGTGGGTCTGGCTCCAGGTTTCGGAGCCGACGATGGTGCCTGAAATTTCTTTGAACAGCATTTAATTGAGCCCCCAAGGCAGTTTACAGGAGGGAGGCTACACCGGCAGACATGGAGGATTTGTAGTCAAAGCGAGGCGCATTGTCGGGCCAGCGGCAAGGCGATGTTAACTTAACGGAGCGCCCTTGCAGCCAAAGGTCCTGTCCGCGCGGATGGAGTGGCGAGTTTGCCATCGAGCGGGCCGGGTCGATGGTGGCATAGCCTGCAGCAGGTCACGCCAATCCCCCCTGACGCGCCTTGTGGCGCGGCAGGGGGTTGCAGAGCCTCACCCCCGGGCCGGCATCCAGACGATCCAGGCGAAGAGCAGGACGCCGGCGAAGGTGACGAGGGAGGCGGTGGCGACGATGGGTTCGAGGGCAGTATTGCCGGCCAGCATCAGGTAGAGCGAGCCGCCCATGACGATGACGCCCAGCACATAGACCACGAATTGCAGCATGGGCAGGCGGCCGGCGGCCTTGGCCGGGTTGAGCGCGTAATAGGCGCCGAAGATGGAACTGGTGACCCAGCCGAGCAGGTTGATATGGGCATGGGCGCCGATGACGTTGTGGTTCTGGCTGATCGACATGTGGATGCCGATCGATATGCCCACGATCAGGAACAGGATGGCGGCGCGGAAATAGTATTCGGACAGGCGTGGCATGCGATTTCCCCCTCAGTGTGAAGCGCATGCCGCGGGCCTTGTTGGCCTCGATTGCCGGCAGGCGCAGGCCGGGGTCCTTCCCCCTCGGAATCGGCCGCGGCCATGGGCAGATTAGGCCCGGGAAGGGCGGGACGGAAGGGGGCGGCGCATGGTGCGGCGGCGCATGGAAAAGGGCAACGTCGGGAGACGGTGCCCTGGCTTGGGATGGGCGTGGACCTCAGTAGGCCTCGAAGCTCGAGATGGCGTTGTTGAAGCTGCCCAGGCTTGCCTTGCTGGCCGAGACCGTGGCGCAGGCGCCGTTGTACCACTGGCCCTTGCAGACGGTGACCTCGCCGCCCTGGACCTTGATGGACGAGATGGCATTGTCCCAGCTGCCGGGCAGGACCGGATCGGCATCGCCCGGATTGACGCAATACTGCGCGCCGGAGAAGTCGGCGCCCTTGTAGAAGCAGACGCGCGGCGTGACCGGGGCGGGCGGGGGCGCATTGCCGATGCCGATGGACACCTGCGGTCCGCCCGGCTCGCCGAAGGAGAAGCCGAAGCTGAACGGGATGTCGGGATTGGACGGCGCAGGGGCGGGGCCGGGCTGCGGGGCGTTGACGGGCTTGAGGTAATTGGCCGACACCCAGCCGTCGCTGCCCGAATTGCGGTCGACATAACACCAGGAGCCCTGGCACTGCAGCACGTCGACATATTCGCCGGCGCTGAGGACGCCGATCTTGGCGTAATTGGTGCCCGGGCCGGTGCGGACATTGACCGGGCTGGTGGCGACGCCCGGCTGGGCAAGGGCCGCGGCAGCGGTGGTGAGCAGGGCGACAATGGCCGCCGTGGAGGCAAGGGTGATGCGCTTGGCGTTCATGATGGTCCTCGAAATGGTGCGGGCAGGCTTGCCCGGTTCTGGGGACCGTTCGACCATGGCGGCGCTGAACCCGGGCTGAACCGGGCGTTTAGGCAAGGCGGCGCAGGCGGCCGGCAGGCGGTCGCTTCAGGGCACGGGAGATGAACGGATCAGTAGACCCGGATCGAGGAGAGGGCCCGGCGCAGGTAGCGATCAAGCACGGGCTGGGAGGCGATGATGCGCTCGCAATAGCTGGAAAAGTCACGGTCGCGGCAGGCGGCGGCCGAGACATTGCCGGTGACCTTGACGGAGGAGACGCGGTTGTCCCAGTGGACCAGGGCCAGGTCCACCAGCACCCGCCCGCTGCGGGCGCAGAAGGAGCGGCCGGTATAGTGGGTGCCCTCATAGAAGCAGATCTCGCCGGGGCCGCCCTGCGGATAATCGGGATTGATGCCGCCGGGCCAGTCGGTCGGCGTGAGGCCGAAGGAGATGCGGTGCTTGCCGGTCCAGCCGTGGCCGCCCGGGCCATCGACCAGGCACCAGAGCACCGTGCAGCGCAGGACCTTGATGGCAACGTCGGTGGGGATCTCGCCGGTCACGTCATAGGCAGCGCCGGGACCGGACTGCAGCACCAGCACCTGCGTGCTCCAGGCATGGGTGCCATTTTCGGACCAGGCCTGCGCGATCAGGCG
>CAMLOA010000256.1 GCA_946481445.1 uncultured Devosia sp.
TTCGCGCTGACCGGTGCCATAGCAGGTGCCGTGCTTGATCCATTCATGCCGGTCGAGGCCCGACTGGCTGCCGGGCATGACCTCGTCGAGGTCGCGGCGCTGGGCGATGCTCAGGTCCAGGACGGGCAGCTCGAACCAGCGCCCGTCCCGGCTGGCCCAGATGTCGCGGTCGTTGACGCCGCAATATTCGGCGCTGCGCGGCTGGGGCCAGAGGCCGTGGAGGGTGAAGTGGCTGGCTTCGAAGCCGTCCGGCTGCTGGTCGCGGCATTCGCGCACATGTTCGGCCGTCTCGCAGAAGGCCGGCTGCCAGTTGACCGCCAGGACATATTGGGTGCCGCGATAGGGCTGGGGGGCCGGGAGGGGTTCCTCCGATTGGGGAAGTGCTGCGCCAGTCGTGCCGCAGGCAATCTCGACCCAGCGACGACTGGGTTCGGCCCCGGGAACCACGATCCAGACATGGGTGGGCGGTGCCTTGTTCGCCGCGACGAGATCGTATTCGGCACCGGGCGCCAGGGTGATGTTGCCCGGATTGGTCTGGCGGCTGATCGACTGATAGGCGGGGCAGGATTGCGTGGCAGCGAATGTGCCCGAGAGCGGGATTTCGGCGCGCAGGGCCGTTGCAGGAAGCAGAAGCAGGACGATAAACAGCAGCCGTTGCAGCACTTTAGTCTGTCTCCTCATGGCCGGCGGAACCGCCTGATCACCCGCGCCGTTCTTGTGGCACAGTCAATGGAGGCAATAAATGTCTGAACCGGATCGGGAAACCGTAATCGTGGATCGCGGCGGCGGCGGCGCGGGCGCCATCATTGCCATTCTGATCGTCGTCGCCCTGCTGGTGGCCGGCTACTTCATTTTCTTCAATGGCAATGGTGGGGGCGGCGGAACGGTGGATGTCGACGTGCCGGCCGTCTCGGTCGATGTCGTGCCCGACGGGCAGTGACGACGGCGACCATTCCGGAGATTGGTACGGGCGCCCCTGGGGGCGCCCGTTCTGGTCAGAGGGCGATGCGGTAAAGGCCAAAGCCATCGGCATTGGTCTGACCGGTCGCCTCGATGGTGACGGCGGTCACGTCGGCCAGGTGATCGGCCGCCTTGGGGCCGGTGGCAAACAGCACGGTGGTATCGCCGATCGGCGCAAGCGACCAGTTGCTGTCGGCCTTGGGATTGATCGTCCCGTTCTCGACAATGAAACGCACGATGATGTCGCGGTTGGTGTCGGGTCCCTTGAACACGATCACATCCGGCCCGATACCCGGGAAGCTGCCGCCCCCGCCCGCGCGGTAGTTGTTGGAGGCCACCACGAACCTGGCCGCCGGATCGATCGGCGCGCCATCATACATCAGGTCGACAATGCGATTGGCGTCGGGGTTGATGGTCTCCTTGCCGTCGGAAGAGTATTTCGACGGCTGGGTGAGGTCGATCTTGTAGGTTACCCCGTCGATCACGTCGAAATTGTAGGAGGGGAAGTCCGGATTGATCAGGTCGGCGTCCTGCGCCCCCTTCTCGATCTGGTTGAAGATGCCGGCGGAACGCTCCAGCCAGTTCTTCACGTCCGCCCCGGTGATCACCACAGCCTGGATGGTGTTGGGATAGAGATAGAGGTCCGCCACGTTCTTGATGGCGACAGGGCCGACGGGCACATCGGTATAGTATTCCGGGCCGCCCCGGCCACCGGCCTTGAAGGGCGCGGCCGCTGACAGGATCGGCAGGCCTTCCCACTCGGTGCCGGCCATCATCTGTTCAATATACCAGGTCTGGGCCTGGCTCACGATCTGCACAGACGGATCATCGGCCACCAGGGCAAAGTAGGAATGCAGGGGAGCGGCAGTCTCGCCCACGGCGCGGCGCACGTAGTCGAGCGTCTCGGCATGGTCGGCCTCGACCGCGGCGACGACTTCGGCATCGTCGCCCACCAGCGCGTTGACCTTGCCGTCGACGCGCTCGAAAATCGGGCGGGCCTCGGAGGTGTGCGAGACAATGGTCCACTTGCCTGCTTCATCCTGCTCGAGCAGCAGGTCGATCAGACCCATATGGCTGCCCCAGAAGCCGGGCATGACGGCCGGCTTGCCCGAGAGCGTGCCAGCGGCAACGTCCACGCCTTCGATGCCCTCATAGTCTGGACCGGGGAAGACCAGGTGATGGTGGCCGGTCAGCACCACATCGATGCCATCGACGGCGGCCAATTGCAGGGAGGCATTCTCGGCGCCAGGGCCCTGGTCGGCGGCGATGCCGGAATGGGACAGCGCCACGATGATGTCGGCCCCTTCTTCCCGCATTCTGGGGACATAGGCCTGGGCGGTCTCGACGATGTCGCGCACCTCGACCTTGCCGGCGAGGTGGCTGGAATCCCAGGTCAGGATCTGGGGCGGCAGGAAGCCGATAATGCCCACCTTGACGGTGCGGGTGCCGCCGGCGCCGTCCGTCAGCTCCTTCTCGATGATGCGATAGGGCTCGATATAGGTATCGTCCGACAGGGCGTCGGCGGCCAGGGCACCGCGCACCAGATTGGCCGAGACGAACGGGAACTGGGCGCCTTCGAGGGCGCGGTCCAGGTAGTCGAGGCCGTAGTTGAACTCGTGGTTGCCCAGCGTCGCGCCTTCATAGCCCAGCGTGTTCATGGCGGCCACGATCGGGTGGACGTCGCCCTGGTTCAGGCCCTTCTCGTAGGCGTAGTAGTCGCCCATCGGGTTGCCCTGGATCAGGTCGCCATTGTCGAGCAGCAATGCATTGCCCGCCTCGGCGCGGATGGATTCGATGATGGAGGCGGTGCGCGCCAGGCCCATCGTGTCGTTGGGGGAGTCGCTGTAGTAGTCATAGGCGAACACCGCGACGTGCAGGTCTGTCGTTTCCAGGATGCGCAGATGCGCCTGGTTGGACTGGGCCAGCACGGCGAACGGGTGCATGGCCGCCATGGCTCCGACGCTGGCGGACCCGGCCAGGAATGTCCGGCGAGAAAGCTTGGGCAGGAAATTCATGAGGTTGTCTCCCTGTAGGCTCCGCAACGGAGCAGCACGCTCATGCCGCCGTCAGGTGACGCTGCGATGACGGCGGCGGGGGAGCGTAGGACTTTTTTGACCAGTTGGTCAATTTGTGACAGCCGCTGGCGCAGGAATGGTACCCCTGCACTGGAATGCGCGCAGCCTGCGGTAGCTTCGGCGCTTTTTCCGGCGTGCCGGAACCGTTTTCAAGACGCCGCCTTGTTGCTAGGAATGGCGAAGTTTGGAGAAACCCCCATGAAGTGGCGCGGCCGGCAGCAGAGTTCCAATATCGAAGACCGGCGCGGCCAGAGTTCAGGCGGGCTGGGCGGATTGGGCGGCAGCCCATTTGGCCGGGGCGGCGGCGGAATCCGCATCCCCACCGGGGGCCGGGGTTCGCGCGGCGGCATTTCGAGCCTCATCGGCATCGTGGTTGTGCTGGGCATCATCTGGTTCGTCACCGGGCAGAATCCGCTGGATATGCTGACCGGCGGCTCCATGGGCACCAGCCCGCAGGTCAGTTCGTCGTCGAACCGCCCGGCCAGCGGAGAACCGGACGAATTGCGCGACTTCGTGGGTGTCGTCATCAAGGAAACGGAAGATCTTTGGAGTGAGGTCTTCGCCAATTCCAACGAAGATTATCCCGAACCCACCGTGGTGCTGTTCACCGATGCAGTGAACACGGCCTGCGGCGCAGCCGATTCGCGGACGGGGCCGTTCTACTGTCCGGGCGACGCCAAGGTGTATATCGACCTCAGCTTCTATGACCAGCTGCGCGAGCAGTTCGGGGCTCCGGGTGATTTCGCGCAGGCCTATGTGCTGGCGCACGAGGTGGGCCACCACATCCAGAACATCACCGGCGTGCTGCCCGAATTCAACCAGCGCCGCCAGTCCATGAGCCAGGAAGAGGCCAATGCCTATTCGGTGCGCGTGGAACTGCAAGCCGATTGCTATGCGGGCGTCTGGGCCAATTATGCCGGCCAGGAAGATCTGCTTGAATCGGGCGATATCGAAGAGGCGCTGAACGCGGCCAACCAGATCGGCGACGACACGCTGCAAAAGCGCATGCAGGGCTTTGCCGTGCCCAAGACCTTCAACCACGGTACGTCCGCGCAGCGCAAAACCTGGTTCGAGCGCGGATATCGCTCTGGCAATCCGGCCGAATGTGATACGTTCTCCGGCAACGTGTAACGATACAGATCGCGGATTCTAGGGTGTTGGGCATTCCTGATAGCGTGATGCCGCATGTGCGGCGCTTCGGCTTTTCCGGCGTGATCGCCGTGGCCATCGTCGTGCTGATGATCTTCGGCATCAACCCGGTCAGCGTGCTGACGGGGCAGA
>CAMLOA010000257.1 GCA_946481445.1 uncultured Devosia sp.
GGCTTCTTGGCTTCCTTGTTGCTGCGCATCTGACCCTTGGCCATGATGATCTCCTCACGCGGGACCGCCCCCGCTGCGACCAAGCTAGCGCCGGGCCGAATCGCTGGCAAGCCGCTCTAAGCCCTTGGCATTACTTGGCCGACTGGCACCGCCCGCTGGGCCCGAGCGCGGCAATGGCGCGCGGATCGCATCCGGTCAGCAGGAACTGGATCCACTCGTTCTGGCCGCCATAGAAGACGTTGCGGTCCACCTCGCCCTTGACCCCGCGCACCACGCCGGTCTGCGTCCACTGCCAGAAGGTCCAGGTCCGATTGGCGTAGCGCTCATGCGGCTCGGCGGCGGTGGAGCGCAGCCAGAAGGCATTGGGGAAATATTCGCCCGCCAGCACGTCGCGATGGAAATTCATGTCGGTATAGATGATGGGCAGCTTGCCGGTATGGCGCTCCATGGCGTCGAGCATGTAGCGCACCTTTTTCAGCGCATCGGCCCGGCTCGGCTTGGTCTTGCAGGAGGAGTGATTGTTCCATTCCAGGTCGAGCACCGGCGGCAGCGCGTCGGGATCGTTGGGGACCTGCGAGATGAACCAGGCGGCCTGTTCGGAAGCCAGCGAACACCAGGTCATGAAGTGATAGGCGCCGCGCGGCATGCCGGCATCGCGGGCCCGCACCCAATTGGTGCGGAAATTGGGATCGAGATAGTCCTTGCCCTCGGTCGCCTTCATGAACACGAAATGGATGCCGCTGGCAAAGGCCTGGCGGAAGTCGACATTCTCCTGGTAGCGCGCCACGTCTATGCCCTGGATAGGCATGTTGCGCGCCCGGTCCACGCCCGAATGCGGCCGGTTGTCGCCCTGGATCGGGCCATAAAGCCCGCCGCCCGACGAACAGGCCACCAGCAACGCGGCCAGGGTAGCCGCGGCTGCGCCTTTTGCGATCGCACGAAACGAGGGAAAGGGCCGGCGGACGGACATCGGGCAGGACTCTACGCAATACGAAACGGAGCCTTTGATTCAACATGGGGCGGTTAACGGGGGATTAGGTTTACCTTTGTGGCAAGCGGCGTGGTTAACGGGCCGTATTTTGTTCGCTTTACGTTCTTGTTTGCGCCAACATGGTTTGCTAAACTCCCCTTGGGCTTGGGGATTTTTGGGCATGGTCACCCGCGTTGCCACCGTAGCGTTCCAGGGAATCGAGGCTGTGCCTGTGGACGTGCAGGTGCAGATCGCGCCGGGTTTTCCCAAGTTCCTGCTCGTCGGCCTGCCCGACAAGGCGGTCAAGGAAAGCAGCGAGCGGGTGCGCGCGGCGCTGACCGCATCGGGGCTGGGCCTGCCGCCCAAGCGCATCACCGTCAACCTGGCGCCGGCCGACCTGCCCAAGGAAGGCAGCCATTATGACCTGCCCATCGCCTTGGGGCTGATGGCCGCCATGGGGGCCATCCCGCAGGATGCGCTGGAGGACTACCTGGTGCTGGGGGAACTGGGTCTCGACGGGCGGCTCGCCCATGTCGGAGGCATATTGCCGGCGGCCATTGCCGCGCAGGGGCGCGACCTGGGCCTGATCTGCCCCGAGCCTTCGGGCGCCGAAGCCGCCTGGGCCGGCGACGGCCTCGACATCGTCGCGGCATCGAGCCTGTTGGCCCTGGTCAACCACCTGACCGGCCACCAATTGGCCAGCCGCCCGGTGCCGCGCCGGCACGTTGCCGGCTCCGGCCTGCCCGATCTCTGCGATGTGCGCGGCCAGCAGGTGGCCCGGCGTGCCTTGGAAGTGGCGGCGGCCGGCGGGCACAACATGCTCATGATCGGTCCGCCCGGCTCGGGCAAATCCATGCTGGCGGCGCGCCTGCCTTCAATCCTGCCGCCGCTCAATCCGCGCGAACTGCTCGATATTTCCATGATCCAGTCCATTGCCGGGGAACTGGCGGGCGGGGCGATTTCGGACCGGCGGCCCTTCCGCGCGCCGCATCACTCAGCCTCCATGGCAGCCCTGGTGGGTGGCGGGCTCAAGGTGCGGCCGGGGGAGGTGAGCCTGGCGCATAATGGCGTGCTGTTCCTCGATGAGCTGCCCGAATTCGCCCCCGGCGTGCTCGACAGCCTGCGCCAGCCGCTGGAGGCCGGCGAGACGGTGATTGCCCGCGCCAATGCCCGCATCAGCTATCCCAGCCGGGTGCAGCTGATCGCGGCGATGAATCCGTGCAAATGCGGCATGGCCGGGACGCCGGGCCATACCTGCCGGCGCGGCGCCGCCTGCGCCGCCGAATACCAGGGCCGGGTGTCGGGGCCGTTCCTCGACCGCATCGATATCCGCATCGACGTGCCGGCGGTATCGGCCGCCGACATGATCGGACCGGCCGGAGACGCCGAATCATCCGCCTCCGTGGCCGAACGGGTGGCGAAGGCCCGCGAGCGCCAGCGGCAGCGCTTCGCCGATGCCGGCGCGCCCGATGTGTTCACCAATGCGGCCGCCAGCGCCACCCTGATTGAAAAGGTGGTCGATCCCGACAAGGAAAGCCAGGCGCTGCTGCTGCAGGCGGCCGAACGCTTCAACCTCTCGGCGCGCGCCTATCACCGCGTGCTCAAGGTGGCCCGCACCCTGGCCGACCTGGCGGGCGTCGACAGGGTCGCGCGGCCCCATATCGCCGAGGCCCTGAGCTATCGCCTCAATTTCGGGGCCGGGTGAGGGCTGGCCCTGCCTTCGCGCGGGCCCGGGGAAAATGGCTTATTCGGCCAAAAATTGAAACGCCCGGCGCAGGAAGGCTTGCCCGTCCCGCAGGATCAGCGGGCCATGGGCCATGATCACCCGCTCTGTGGGCCAGGCCAGGATATGCCGGAGGGACTCCCGTGCGGCGGCCCGGTCGGTGAAGGCGAGCCTGAACTTTCGCGGCACGGCCGGTTCTGCGGCCGTCATCAGGTCCAGCCGGGCGACAAGGGCCCGCCAGCCCCTGAACCAGTTCTGCGGGAAGTGCTGGATCAGATCGGCGAAGATCGCCGTTCCGCTCTCGCGGTGAAACAGGACGACCTCCGTCGTGATCCGATTGCCCCACATGATCGCCAGATCGATCTCGCCTGTCCATCCGGGGATGCCGCCATCGCTGAAATCGTCGTCGAAGCGGATATCCTTGCGCTTCTGCCTCAGTCCGGGCGGCACATGGACCCTGGCGCCAGGATAGGCCTGCTGCCAGTCGGCAAGGAAAGTGTCATGGAGCGAATTGGGCGGAACCAGGTGACGCACTTCGCCCAAGGCCTCCACCCCGGTGCGCAGATCGTCCGTCAGCGCGGTAGGCGACCAGACGACCAGATCGCCATTGCCCAACCGGATGACGGCCATGCGCGTGGGATAGTGAAATCCGGCCGCCGCCGTCACGATCGGCCCCTCGGCGATCCAGATGTTCGGGCCGAATGCTTGCAATGCCATGGGCGCACCAGTAATGTTTACATGCGTATAAATTTATACAGCTGTGTAAGAATGGCAATCCCCAAACGAACGGAACGCTCCCGCCAGCTCATCCTCGATGCCGCCGACGCAGCGTTCCGGGAGCTGGGCTTTGCCGGCACCTCCGTCGAGGAAATTGCCAACCGCGCCGGCCTGACCCGCAAGACGGTCTACAACCTCTTTGTCTCCAAGGATGACATCGCCACCCAGCTCATCGCCCGCGTGGAGGCAAAGGACGCGCCCTATCGCGGCCGGATGGCGGCCGGAGAAGACGCGCTTTCCCTGCTCGAAACAGTCTTGCTCGACAGTGCCGCCTGGTGCCTCGCCAGCCCCGCGCTCGCAAGGCTCGCCCTCGCGCCGGCCGAAAGGCCGTCCCTTGAGCCCCCTGCCGACCGCCCATCATTCCAGAAACTGGTCAGGGACATTCTGGTGCTTGGCCAGACGCAGGGGCTTATCCGCAAGGATGACGATCCCAATTTCATGGCGCTCGTCCTGCTCGGGGTCTATGGGCAGGCCATGCTCTCATTTCTTGCCGGACGGCCTTTCGCCGAGCAAGAAATCGCACGCCTCCTCCGCATCGTTGTCCAAGGCATTGGTGTGCGCGCACCGTGATAGCCGTCTCCCCCGCTCCAGCCACAACCAAGGACCTTGCCATGCTCCATCGTATCTCCGCCGGTGTGCTGGCGCTGCATGAAGGGCGCATCCTGCTGGTGCGGCATTTCCGGCCGGGGATCCACGATTTCTGGGTGGGGCCGGGTGGCGGGGTGGAGGGCGATGAGACGCTGGAGGCGGCGGCGGAGCGCGAGGCGCTGGAGGAAACCGGACTGGTGGTGCGCGCCCGGGCGCTGGCCTATATGGACGAACTGATCGACGACAGCGGGCGC
>CAMLOA010000258.1 GCA_946481445.1 uncultured Devosia sp.
GGGGATGAGCAGCCGGCTCTGGGCATTGCCGATACCGGCAACCTGTTCGGGGCGCTGGAATTTTCCGAGAAAGCCAGCAAGAAGGGGATCCAGCCGCTGATCGGCGTGGAACTGGCCATCGACTTTGCCGCCGCCGAAGAGCGCATCAGCGAGCGCGGCCATGTCGCCTGGACCGGCAAGTCCAGCGTCGTGCTCATGGCGCAGAATGAAGCGGGCTTTGCCAATCTCTCGCGGCTGGTGTCGCAATCCTATCTCGAAGGCGATGGGTCCGGCGCCGCCAAGGCCCGGCTCGACTGGCTGACCCGCGAGCGGCTGGACGGGCTCATCTGCCTCAGCGGCGGGCCGGAGGGCGCCATCGACATGCCCTTTGCCCATGGGCAGGACGCCAATGCCATCCGCCGGCTCGACCGGCTGGCCGACCTGTTCGGTGACCGCTTCTATATCGAATTGCAGCGCCACGGCCGGGTCTCGGAAGCCTCCGTCGAGCCGCGCCTCATCGACTATGCCTATCGCAAGGGCGTGCCGCTTGTCGCCACCAACGAGCCGTTCTTCAAGTCCGTCAAGGAGTTCGAGGCGCATGATGCGCTGCTGGCCATTGCCGGCGGCACCGTGCTGGCCCAGACCGAGCGGCGCAAGCTCAACGACCAGTATTTCTTCAAGACCCGCGCCGAGATGACCGAGCTGTTCTCGGATATTCCCGAGGCGCTGGATTCGACGGTGGAAATCGCCCGCCGCGTCTCGTATCGGCCGCGCACACGCGGGCCGATCCTGCCCAAATTCGCCGCCGATCCGGGTGCCAGCGAGGATGAAGTCGTGGCGACCGAAGCGGCGGCCCTGCGGCGCATGGCGGAGGAGGGGCTGGACAAGCGCCTTGCCACGACGGGCATAGCACCGGGCAAGACGGAGCAGGAATATCGGGAGCGCCTGGCTTTCGAGCTGGACATCATCCAGAAGATGAAGTTCCCCGGCTACTTCCTTATCGTCGCTGATTTTATCCAGTGGTCCAAGGCCCATGGCATTCCGGTGGGACCGGGCCGGGGCTCGGGCGCCGGCTCGCTGGTGGCCTATGCCACCACCATCACCGACCTCGATCCGCTGCGCTATAACCTGCTGTTCGAGCGCTTCCTCAATCCGGAACGCGTGTCGATGCCCGACTTCGATATCGACTTCTGCCAGGACCGGCGCGAGGAAGTCATCGACTATGTGCAGGACAAATACGGGTCCAGCCAGGTCGCGCAGATCATCACTTTCGGAACGCTGCAGGCGCGCGCCGTTTTGCGCGACGTCGGCCGCGTGCTGCAGATGCCCTATGGGCAGGTGGACCGCATCTGCAAGCTGGTCCCCGCCAATCCGGCCGATCCGTGGTCGATCGAGCGCACCATGAACGAGGTGCCGCAATTCAGGCAGATGGCCGAGGAAGACGAGACGGTCGGGCAGTTGGTGGAGATCGCCAAGGCGCTCGAGGGCCTGTTCCGGCATGCCTCGACCCACGCGGCCGGTATCGTGATCGGCGACCGGGCGCTGCAGGAGCTGCTGCCGCTCTACCGCGATCCGCGCTCCGACATGCCGGTGACGCAGTACAATCTTAAATGGGTCGAGCCCGCGGGCCTGGTGAAGTTCGACTTCCTGGGCCTCAAGACCCTGACCACCATCCGTTACGCGGTCGACATGGTGAAGCAGCGCGGGGTCGAGCTCGATATCGACGCCATCGATATCGAGGATGCGGCGACCTACAAGCTTTATGCCCGCGGCGATACCTACGGCATCTTCCAGTTTGAAAGTGCCGGCATGCGGCGCGCGCTGATGGAGCTCAAGCCCGACCGCATCGAAGACCTCATCGCCATGAACGCGCTCTATCGGCCCGGTCCGATGGACAATATTCCCAGCTTCATCAACCGCAAGCATGGCACCGAGGATGTGGAATATCCCCATCCGAAGCTGAGCGAAGTGCTGGACGAGACCTATGGCATCATCGTTTATCAGGAGCAGGTGATGCAGATCGCCCAGCTCCTTTCCGGCTATTCGCTGGGCGAGGCCGATATGCTGCGCCGTGCCATGGGCAAGAAGATCAAGGCGGAGATGGACAGCCAGCGCGTCCGCTTCCGCGAAGGCGCCGGCCCGAACGGGGTGAGCGAGGGCCTGGCCGACGAGATTTTCGATCTTCTGGCCAAGTTTGCCAATTACGGCTTCAACAAGAGCCACGCCGCCGCCTATGCCTGGGTCAGCTACCAGACGGCCTATCTCAAGGAACATTTCCCGCACGAATTCTACGCCGCCTCGATGACTCTCGACATGGCGCAGACCGACAAGCTCAGCGATTTCCGCCGCGAGGCGAGCAAGAAGGGCATCGAGGTCGTGCCGCCCTGCGTCAACCGCTCCGAAGTCGTGTTCTCTGTGAAGGAGGACCGCATTCATTACGGATTGTCGGCGGTCAAGGGCGTCGGCCGCGCCATGGCCGAGCATATCGTCGAAGTGCGGGGCAAGGTGCCGTTCAAGGATCTGGGGGATTTCGCCCGCCGTGTCGATCCGCGCGTCCTCAACAAGCGGACCCTGGAAACGCTGGTCAATGCTGGTGCCTTCGATGGCCTGGTGCCGCGCCGTGAAGTGGCCTTTGCGGCCATCGACACCGTCATGGGCACGGCCCAGGCGCTGACGGCCGATCGCAGCACGGGGCAGGGCTTCATGTTCGACGATCCGGCCGATACCGCCTTCCGGCTGCCGGCGGGCGTGCCGGCGTGGACCACCACTGAAAAAGCCGACCGGGAACTCTCGGCCATCGGCTTCCATCTCTCTGCCCATCCGCTCGATGCCTATTCGGACCTGTTCGAGAAGCTGCGCGTGCAGCGCTGGGGCGATTTCGAGCGCGCCGTCAAGGATGGCGCCTCGGCCGGGCGCCTGGCCGGCACGATCAGCGGCAGGCAGGACAGGCGGACCCGCAAGGGCACGCCGATGATGATCCTGACGCTTTCCGATCAGACCGGCAGTTTCGAGGTCATCGCCTTTTCCGAGCAGATTACTGAATTCGGTGCCCTGCTGCAGCCGGGCAAATCGGTGATCCTGCAGGTCGGCGCCGACGAGCGCGCCGAAGGCATCAGCCTGCGCCTGCTGTCGGCCCAGGCGATCGATGGCATCGAAGACACGATCGAGCGGCGCCTCACGGTCTTTGCCGCCGACGTCAAGGCGCTCGGCCCGATCAATGCCCAGCTCAAGCGGGGCGGGGAGGGCAAGGTCAACTTCGTCGTCATCCGCGACGGCGGCGCGCGCGAATATGAGATCGAATTACCGGGCGCCTACCGCATCACCGCAGAAGTGGCCGGTGGCATCAAGGCGCTCGATGGCGTGACGGATGTAAGGCTGCATTGAGGGCAGGGGCGTCATCGCCCCGCCCGCCGCGCCTCGTCCACCCACCGCGCGTCACCCTCGGGCTTGACCCGAGGGCTCTGCACTTACCCATCGCTCCGCAAGTATAGTGTCCTCGGGTCAAGCCCGAGGATGACGCTCAGTGTTTGGAAGCGTCGGGGGAATCCATCCATCTTATCCCCCTCTCCAAATCCTCCTGCATACTCCTCCCCATCACCCCGCGCGGCGGCCTGCAGGCGAACAGTGGCGGGGTGAGCCGGGTGGGGGCTTTGCCTCTCCCACAGGTTCGAGCCCGGGCGGCAGCGTGTGCGCGACCCTCCCGTGCTGTTCCAAAAACCGGCACCCCGAGACGGCGAACGTCTCACTATTAAATTACTCAGAGGCGTCTGGCGTCTCGGGGTCCGCCCGCTTGCCACTTGGCAATGCGGAATCGCTGCCACCCTTGGCATGCGACCTATCGACAACCGCATCACAGGCGGCGCTTTGGCACATCCCTTGCTATTCCCCCGCTCTTCCCCTATATCGCCCCTGCGTCTGACTGCGCGTCAGCGCGATTTCACACACGAGGCAGGCTTTCCGGGAACGGAAAACCATCCGGTGGCGGGCAACCGTCGCAAGGCTTCGTGGAGGCATCAACCGGTAAACAAGGAGCAGCCATCATGGCTCTGCCCGATTTTTCTATGCGTCAACTGCTCGAAGCAGGCGTCCACTTCGGTCACCAGAAGCACCGCTGGAACCCCAAGATGGAGCGCTACATTTTCGGCGTTCGCAACGACATCCACATTCTCGACCTGTCGCAGACCGTGCCGGCCCTGAGCCGCGCGCTGCAGCTCGTGTCCGACACCGTGGCCGATGGCGGCCGCGTGCTGTTCGTCGGCACCAAGCGTCAGGCTGCCCCGCTGGTGGCCGATGCCGCCAAGCAGTCGGCCCAGTATTATGTGA
>CAMLOA010000259.1 GCA_946481445.1 uncultured Devosia sp.
CGAGGAAAGCCGCCAGGCCACCCGCAACAAGGGCTATAACCAACAGGATGATAAGCGCCGGCTTCATGACTCACTCCGGTTACACACGAGGCCACAGGCCCAGTTCGACCGGATGAACACTGAACCCAAAGGGTCAAAGTTTGGTTAA
This sequence comes from uncultured Devosia sp., assembly GCA_946481445.1. The sequence goes on from CAMLOA010000259.1 coordinate 149, forward strand.
CCGTGTCTTTGCCGCCGCGGTTAACAACATGTAAATTTTAGCGAAATGCTACACAAGATGCACCAATACAGTCGTGCGGCGCCAGCGAGGGCGCGGATGGTCAACTAGACTGCAGCAATACTTCGGCCTTAGCCCGCCAGGCGCTCGAAGATGGCCGAATTGGAATAGACCAGCATGCCGGCAATGGCCAGGGCGATGCCATAGGGCACGCCGGACTTGCGATCATGGAGGCGTTCGAGCCAGCGGAAGCGCGTGACGAGCGGATTGATCGGCATGCGGCGCAGGGCCAGGATGGCCAGGGTCAGGGCGCCGCCGAGCAGGGCGGCATAGACCAGATAGGGCAGGGTCAGCCCGAACCCGAGCCAGAGCGTGGTGGCCGCGGCAAGCTTGGCGTCGCCACCACCGATCCAGCGCAGGGCGAAAAAGGCGAAGCCCACCGCCAGCATGACCAGTGCGCAGGTGACATGCATGGCAAATTGCTGCAGCGGCAGGTTGATGGCCAGTGCCACCACGAAGAAGCTGGCGACTAGGAACAGCACCAGCTTGTTGGAGATGCGCATGGTCAGCAGGTCCGAGGACGCGGCAAGCGCCATGCAGAACGGAAACAGCAGCAATGCGAGGGTCGACATGGTCCGGACTTCCCGGCGGCAGAGGCGCCGCCAAGCCGCATGATGGCGCCCAGTCGTTAACAAACGCCAAAAAGAGAGGGCCGCCAAAGGCGACCCTCCCAAACCGACGATCTTGCGATCGTGAAGTCTTAGCCTTCGCCGCCGGACAGGTCGGTGACCGAGTTGTCGAGGCGGTTCGAGATACCGTCGAACAGGTTCGACAGGCTGCCGCCGAGAGCGGAAGCAGCAACGATGATACCGACAGAGATCAGAGCGGCGATCAGGCCGTATTCAATAGCGGTCGCGCCGGACTCGTCCTTGGCGAAACGTGCGAAGAGGTTCATTCCCAGGCTCCATTTTAATACGTCAACCAGTGACGCCATCGTTCGACACGTCACACATCGAACATGGGCGAACGCTAGAGGTCAGGTCTTGAAATTGAGTTAATTCAAACGCCGAGGGCTCGCGGCGCTCGCCGGTTTGCCTATGATTTTCAGCGGGTTAAGGGGATCGATTGCATTTTATCGATCCCGCGCAACCGATAATGGGCGTGTAGGTTTTTACACTTATACTTCAGGCCTTTGCGCAATGAAGGAACGCGCGCGACCAATACTGTTCCCACCTCGGGGCAGAGCAGCAAAAGACCCGTTTCCATTGCCCGGGCCTGTTTGCCTTTTATTCACCATTCCGGCCGAAAATGGTTCTGTCGCGTACCAGTAGCCGGATTATCCCGATGCGTCTCTCCCTTGCCGCCCTGACAGCCTGCCTCACCCTGCTTGCCGCGGTAACGGTCACGCCGGCCAGCCTTGCCCAGGACGTCGCCGCGGCCGGGGCTCCGATCAACGTCAATGTCAACATGGCGCGTATCCTGCGCATCAATGCACCCGCAGCGACGGTCATCCTGGGCAATCCGGGCATTGCCGACGTCACCATCCAGGACCCGCAGACACTGGTGCTGACAGGCAAGAGCTACGGCCAGACCAACCTCATCATCCTGGACAAGGACGGCAATCCGATTGCCGACACCCTGATTGAAGTGGTGCAGATGCAGGCCGGGATCATGACCGTGTACCAGGGTTCGGCGCGCACGACCCTGGCCTGTGCGCCGGTCTGCCAGGGCGTGGTCATGATGGGCGACGATACCGGCTTCTCCGGCCAGGTGCTCGGCTCGGCCAGCATCGTGCGCGGCATGGGCAACTAGACCTTTACAAGTGGTTAACCCTTCCGGCATCCGGATCGGCCCGGCCGGGACTTCCTAACAATCGATTAGCCATGGCCCGATAGCCTCGCGACAGCACAAGTCCGGGCAGGTTGCATGGCGCGCAGATTGACATCGCTGTTTGACCGGGCGCTGCCGGGGCGGCGCCGCGGCTTCGTGCGCGATGAAAAGGGGGCGACGCTGGTCGAATTCGGCCTGCTCTCGGTGCCGTTCTTCGCCATTGTCGGCGCCATTCTCGAGACATCGGTGGTGTTTCTGGCCGGCCAGGTGCTCGACAGCGCCGTGCAGGACACCAGCCGCCTGATCCGCACGGGTCAGGCCCAGGGGGCCGAGCTCGACATAGACGGCTTCAAGGGCCAGGTCTGCGACCGCCTCTACAACCTCTTTGCCGATTGCGACTCGCTGCATGTGGAAGTGCAGGTGGTGAGCAATTTCCAGTCGGCCACGGTCGCGCCGCCGGTGGACTGGGATTGCGAGGAAGACTGCGAGGAATGGACGCGGCCCGAGCTGTACCCCACTGGGTCGGAGGCGGGGCCCTCGGACGTCATGCTGGTGCAGGTCTATTACAAGTGGCCGATCCTGCTCAATTTCGGCGGGCTGTCGCTGGCCAATCTCAGTGATGGCCGCCGGCTGCTGGGCGCGGCCACCGTGTTCCGCAACGAACCCTTCCCGGCCTCGTGATGGGAAGGACACTTGCCCATCGGCTGACCGAACTGCGAAGCCGGGAGGATGGCGTCGCCGCCGTGGAGTTCGCGCTGATCCTGCCCATCATGCTGCTGGTCTATATCGGCACGGTGGAGGCGAGCGCCCTCATTTCGATGGACCGGCGCGTCCAGTCGGTGACGGGCGCCCTGGGCGACCTGGTGGCCCGATCGAGCGAGACGATAACCAACGCCACCATGCAGGACTATTTCCAGGCCGCGAGCGGCATCATGACGCCGTTTCCGGCGGACGAACTGAGCCAGGTCGTCACCCAGGTCTTCGTGGACGAAGACGGCGAGGTGGAGGTCGTCTGGTCGCGCCAATATGTGGGTGGAAATTATGGCGTCGGCACGGAACACGCGGTGGGCGCCGAATTCACGCTGCCACAGGAAATGATCGACATTGCCCTCGATGGTTTCGTCATCGTGGCCGAGACCACCTATTCCTACACCCCTCTCTACGGGATCGTGTTCGACCAGCCCGTGCAGCTCTATCGCGAGAACTTCTACCTGCCCCGCTTCGGCGGCAGCATCTCGGTGGTCAACTAGCCTCCCCGCTTGCCTGGGCGACCGGGCCATGCCACAAGCCGGGCACCCTCCCCTGCCTGGAATATCCTCCCCGATGAACGATACACTCGTGCCCGTCTTCGACCTTGGCGGCGTATTCGTCGACTGGAACCCGATGTACCTGTTCCGCAAGCTCTTCGAGACCGAAGAAGATGCGCTGTGGTTCCACCAGCACATCTGCACCAGCGACTGGAACCTGGAATTCGACGCCGGGGAAATCTATGCCGAGGGCGTGGCCAAGCTGATCACCCGCTTCCCCAAATACTGGCGCGAAATCCAGGCCTTCGACCTGCGCTGGAAGGAGACCTTCAGCGGCTTCATCCAGGGCACGATCGATATCCACGACGAACTGATCGAGCAGGACATTCCCACCTTCGCCATCACCAACTTCTCCTGGGAGAAGTGGGTGAGCTGCCTGGGCGAATGGCCCTTCCTCGAGAAGTTCGATGGCGTCGTCGTCTCGGGGCTCGAGGGCCTGGTCAAGCCCGATCCGCGGCTCTATCGCGTGTTCTGCGAGCGCTATTCGCTCTCCCCCGAATCCTGCGTCTTCATCGACGACAGCGAGCCCAATATCGTGGCGGCACGCCGCTTCGGCATGCACGGCATCCATTTCAAGGACCCGGTGCATCTTCGCGCCGACCTGATCGCGCTCGGGCTGCCGCTAAAGGCGAAATAGCGCAAGGCTAAGTCACGACCTTCTGGCTGGGAGGAGGATTGGCCTCGAGCCGGTCCAGTGCCTCGCCGACACGCCGGGCGACCTCGGGGTCGAAATCCTGATCAGGGCTGGTCAGTTCATACTCGCGCAGTTCCTCGGCGGTGACGCCTGCCTCGGCCGCAAAGGTGTCGGGGCCGAGCCCCAGGGCCAGGCGGCGATTGTGATCGCCCTTGGGCTCGCGCATGGTGGGTGGAACATAGGTCATCTGATTTCTCCTCTGTGAAAGGAGAAATCATCGGCGGCCGGATTGGTTCACGAGGGATAAGGGGCGACCACCCCTTCCGCTAGGCGACACAGCACGAGCCAGTCCGGATGCTTGGCGCAAGCATCCCCCTCACC
>CAMLOA010000260.1 GCA_946481445.1 uncultured Devosia sp.
TGAAGGCCTTGGGGTCGAGGCCGTTGGCCTGATGGATGGCGCGGCGGACGAAGTTGCCGCCCGAACCGCCCTTGTCAGGACGGTTGTAGACGAACTGGCCCGGGTTTGCCTTGATCCAGGCCACCAGGTCATCCCAGTTCTTGGGCGCATCGGCTGCGCTCAGCTTGGTGCTGTCATAGGCCAGCAGCACCTGGCTGCCGCGATAGGGCAGGCTGTAGTCGCTCTGGATGGCCAGCGGGTTGACCTTGGAATAGTTGGAGAGCCCGGCTTCCTTGATGTTGGTATACACGCCGGCTTCGATAGCACCGGCCGGCAACAGGGCGTCGCCGGATTCGAAGAAGTCGGCCTGGGGATCGGCATTGGTCTGCTTGGCCGCAATGGCACGCTCGCCGATGGCGATGATGCCTGCACCATCGCCGGCATCCACCAGATTCAGGGTGATGCCCGGATTGGCGGCCTCGAAGGCGGGCTTCACGGTATTGGTCCAGAAGTCGAGGATATTGCTGTCCGAACTGGTGTACCAATCGATGACGCCCTCGGCGCCAAAGGACATGCGGGGCAGCATAAGGGCGCCGGCAGCCGTGCCGGCGGCGAGCATAAAGTCGCGCCTTTTCATGTGACAATCTCCCAAAGTCCGTTACGTAGAACGGATATTCCATCAAGCGGTCAATTCCGCCTGCAGGTTTCATCGATCTTCCGTCGATCTCTCCCGAAAGAAGCTAACTACCGGTCGGGAAATTATGCAAGCGGAAACCCGCCGCACGGGGAAGCAGCGACGCCGGGGTACAAATCACAGCTTTGCGACAGCCGTGTAACACCGCGCCGCGCATCCACCATGCGTGTGGAGTTTGATATCGGCGTCGGCGAAATATGACGGCATAAGTACATGAAAACATAGACTATCGGCGAGCCGGCCCTGGGCATGCCACGCAAGCGGCGCTCTGTTCCGGCCGCTGCTATGATCGGTCGGGCTATCCAGAGTTGCGTCCGGTGTTCACGGCACTTGGACCGGATCATCGCCCGCGATGGGCTTGGCTCTTCCCCTCCGGAGTACCCGTGGAGCGCTCGTTCGTCTCCGTTCCTGCGATGGAATGGACGTTCTGAATTGTGGTCTGCAATTGTGCGGTGCCAGGTCTGCGCCTGGCCACCGCCACGCATGGCGGCCCTGCTGGAATGGCCAATGGTCCAGCCCGCCACGATCAAGCAGAGTGGCCCTTGCATATGCAAGAGGGGAAGGGCCCGCACCAAGCCGCGCCGTGGGCCCTTCTCCGACCTTTCAGAGCCCCGCGGCCGCAGCTTCCAGTTGCGCGGCGCAAAGGCCCCAGCCTTCGTGAAAGCCCATCTTGCGGTGCGACTCGGCATCTTCGGCCGACCAATGCCGGGCAATCGCGGTGTATTTGGTCCGGCCCGGGCCGGCGTCCTCGAACAGCAGGATCGCGGTGAAGAACGGCTTGTCCGATGGCTTCCAGTCGCCGGTATAGGCGTCGGTAAAGACCAGCTTCTCGTTTGGGACGACTTCCAGATACTGCCCGGCGCTGGGATATTCCGCGCCGTTCTCGTCGGCCATGGTGACGTTGTTGCCGCCGCCGGGGCGCAGGTCGACCTGCGCCCGGGTGGTCGTCCATGGCTTGGGGGCAAACCAGAGCTTGATCAGGTCCGGGTCGGTCCAGCAGCGGTAGACCTTCTCGCGCGGTGCATTCAGCACCCTGGTGAGAACGAGGTCGCGGTCGCTATCCTGGGTGGGCAGGGGGTCGGTCATGGCAGTCTCCTGTGCTGGCGTTCACCGACACGACGAGCCGGCCCTTCGCGCTCCGACACATTGCAGGAGATTTTGCAGGGATGTGAACCTAGCGGCCCAGCACCGCGAGGGCGGGGCGCAGCCGGTCATGGCTGTCCGCGAGCAGCCGCTTCGCCCCGTCCAGCCCCTGTGCGCCGGCAGCCACAAGAATTGCGGCTTTCACGGCGCCTCCGGTTTCGGCCAGTGCGGCCTCGGCCTGTCCTTCGCTGACCCTGCTCACGGACATCACGATCCTGCGGGCGCGTTCCTGCAGCTTGAGATTGTCGGCCACCAGGTTGACCATATAGCCGTCATGGACGTGCCCCAGATGCACCGCCATCAGGGTGGAGAGCATGTTGAGCGCAATCTTCTGCGCCGTGCCCGCACCCATGCGGGTAGAGCCGGCGATGACTTCGGGTGGGGTGGGCAGGCAGACGGGGACGTCGACCAGGTCGAACAGCGGCACATCGGGGTTGTTGGCAATCCCGATCGTGCTGGCGCCAGCGTCCCGCGCTGCCGCTGCCGCCGCGAGAGGGTAGGGTGTATTGCCGCTCGCCGTGAGCGCGATGAGGCAGTCTTGGGGGCCGATGCCAACCGCAGCAATCTCGGCGCGCGCCGCCATTGCATCATCCTCCGGACCGCCCGGCATTCGGGTCATGTCGTCCAGGCCCCCCGCCAGCAGCACCTTGATGCGTTCCGGCGACAGGCCATAGGTCCCGGGCAGTTCCAGGGCATCGGCCAGTGCCATCAGGCCGGAACTGCCGGCCGCCGCATAGATCAGACGTCCGCCGCGCTCGAGGCAGGACGCTGCGAGTTCGGCCGCTCGCGCAAGGCCGGGTATGGCCGGTTGCACCGCCTCGGCGGCCTTGGCCTGGGCCTGGGCCAGAATCATCAACGCGTCCTCGGGAGGAAGCATGTCGAAGCCCGCGGCGGCGTTGTGCGTCATCTCGGTTTGTCTAGCGGTCATGCACGTCTCCCGTCGCGGCAATAATGCCAAAAAAATACCACTTGTCTAGCAATCCCGGGCAACGCTCTGTCCAGATGTGCGAATGCCTACAAAAAACACCAAACATTGCAGCCTCATGCAGGATTTTTGTGGAATCGCAAATTGGGGCTTGGTGAATGGTATTTTATTGGTATTATGTGGCATGCGGGGTGGCGCTTGGCCACCCGGGCAAGTTTGGTGATATGCATCGGGAAGCTGCGGACAAGCAGCCGGGGGAAAATCAGTGGCCGATCTATCCAGCAATTTCTTCGCCGACGGTCCAGTGGTGCTGCCTGCGGGCGGCCCTCTCTACCTTCAGCTCAAGCGCTGGATCGAAGATGCCATACACCGTGGCGACATCAACCCGGGAGACGCGCTCCCCTCCGAGCGGGACCTGGCGACCAAGGTCGACGTCTCGCGGGTCACGGTCCGCAAGGCGGTTCTGCAGCTGGTCAAGGACGGTGTCCTGGTCCAGCGCCATGGCTCGGGCACCTTCGTGGCCCCGCAGACGCAGCGTGTGGAACAGTCCCTGTCCCAGCTGACGTCGTTCACCGAGGATATGGCGCGGCGCGGCATGGCAGTGCGTGCCGAATGGCTCGATCGCGGGTTGTACCTGCCATCGCCGGAGGAAACCATCATTCTGGGCCTGTCCTCGGGTGATCATGTTGCGCGGATTTCGCGCCTGCGCCTCACCGGCGATACGCCGCTGGCCATAGAACGCGCCAGCCTGTCATCGCGGGTCTTGCCCGATCCGGGTGCCATCGGGGATTCGCTCTACAAGCACCTCGACAAGTCGGGCAACCGGCCGATCCGCGCCATTCAGCGCATTCGTGCCGCCAACCTCGCAGAGGAGGATGCCCGCCTCCTGCAGGTCCCGGTTGGGTCCGCGGGCCTGCATATCGAGCGCACGTCCTACCTTGCCTCCGGGCGGGTCATCGAGTTCACCCGCTCGATCTACCGGGGCGATACCTACGATTTCGTGGCCGAGCTGCGTATCGGCGAATCCCCGTCTCCAGGAGGCAGCAAGACGTGACTGTGACGAACCAGACCTACATGCGGCAAGAAGTCGAGCAGATACCCGGCGTAGTCGCCGGGTTCCTCGACAGGAGCGCCGCCACGCTGGACGCGGCTGCCCATACCCTGCGGCAGCGCGATCCTGTCCTGGTTGCCACAGTCGCGCGCGGCTCGTCCGACCATGCCTGCTCCTACCTTAAATACGCCATCGAGCTGACGCTGGGTCTGCCGGTTGCATCCATCGGACCGTCCATTGCCTCCATCTATGGCAAGGACCTCAAGCTGGGGCGCGCCGCCACCATTTCGATCTCCCAGTCGGGCAAGTCGCCCGACATTGTCGGCATGACTCAGTCGGCACGGCGCTCCGGTGCCACCTCGATCGCCATCACCAACACAGCCGGTTCGCCGCTGGACCAGGCCGCCGAGTTCACCATTGACCTGCATGCCGGTGTGGAGAAGTCCGTTGCCGCCACCAAGACCTTCGCGGCCTCGGTCGTGGCCGGGCTGGCGCTGGTC
>CAMLOA010000261.1 GCA_946481445.1 uncultured Devosia sp.
GAGAAAGCCGGCCTGCTCAACCACTGCCCGCAGCGGCTCGCCCAGGGGAGCAAGCAGGGTGAGGCTCTTCTGCTGGGCGCGGGCAGAGGCGTGCGCCGACAGCAGGGTCTGGACCGTGGTGATATCGGCGGCGGACAGGGTCTGGGTATCGACCTCAATCCGGCCATGCGCCTGAATGGCCTGCCGCAGGCTGCCGGCCACTTCGTGCGCCGATTTGATGCCTGCATCGCCCGTCAAGACGAGCATGTGTGTGCGTTCTTCGGTCATGGCAATGACCGGACACTATTTGTCGAGGGTAACATTCTGCCTCTCTACCGCGAAAGTAACTGGGAAATTCGGTAGGCGCGTGGACTGGGGGGCGCTGATCTCGCTGCTTTTTAAACCGTGTTGTCCGCCGTATTCCCATCCGGCTTGTAGGCTATACTTGCACCGTTGGCTTAACTATTGGTTACGCTTGAACCTGGCAAAGCAGATTTGACCAAATGGACCAAATATTACTTCTAAAAGTATTGATATTAATCTGAGTGTTTCTATTGTAGCGGCGTGAATCGCGCAGAATCACGCCGCGCCGCGCCTGAATCGATTCCGATGGACTCTGAATCGAGCGCCAAGAATTGGGCCTGCTATACTGTTTGATTCACTTGGCTTGGCCGGAGCCGATCGCCGGAGTATGGCCCAGGCGCAAGAGCAGGGCGGCAAGGCGGCCTCTGTTGAGCCGCCAGAAGGTCGTGAAGATCAATAGCCGGAGGCTTTGGCCAGTTCCGCCGGCTGCATGGCGGCGCAGATTTCCGGCCACTTGGCCCGGAAGGCGGCAACGCAAGCAGGATCGAAATGGGAACCGCTGCAGCGGACGATCTCGGCATAGGCCTTGTCGATCGGCCATGCGGACTTGTAGGGGCGCTCGGAACACAGCGCGTCGAAGACGTCGGCGATGGCGACGATGCGCGCCTCGATCGGGATATCGGTGCCCGACAGGCGATCGGGATATCCCGTGCCGTCCCACCTTTCATGGTGGCTCTGGGCGATGAGTTCGGCGGTGCGGATGAGGTCCGAGCTGCCGCGTTCCAGAATGCGGGCCCCGATGGTGACATGTTCGCGCATGGCCGCCATCTCTTCGGGCGTCAGCTTGCCCGGCTTGGTGAGGATGGCATCGGCTATGCCGATCTTGCCGATATCGTGCAGCGGGGCGGCCAGATAGATCATGCGGCAGCGCTCGGCAGGCAGGCCGATGCCCTCGCCGATGAGCTGGCTGATCTGGGCGACGCGCGAGACATGTTCGCCCGTGTCACCATCGCGATATTCGATGGCGCGGGCGAGGCGATAGATGATCTCTTCCTCGCGCGCGAGGAGATGGGCGGTGGCGCGTTCGACCTCGCGCGTCAGCCACTGGGCGCGGTCGGCCAGTTCCACCTGGGCCTGGCGCAGGGCCAGCAGGTTGGCGACGCGGGCCTGCAGTTCGATGGGATCGAAGGGCTTGTGCAGGAAATCGGTGGCGCCGGCCTTGATGGCATCGATGCGCACAGCCTTGTCGTGGTCGGACGTGACCATGATGATGGGCACGATGCGGTAGGCCGGACGGGAGCGCAGCGCCGCGGTGAAGGCCACGCCATCCATCTCGGGCATGATGTGGTCGACGATGATGAGGTCGAACTGGCGGGACTGGCACTGCTCGAGGGCCTGGAGCGGATTGAGGCACAGCTCGACCTCGCCGATCATCGCCTCTTTGACGATGCTGCCGATCAGCGCCAGACTCGAGCGGCTATCATCGACAATCAGCACCAGCATCGTCGGGCCCCGGCCACACACGCGGGCGATCATAGGACGCGATCCCTTAGGCGAAACTTAACGGCGGCCCGGCCGGGCGACAGGCCGCCGCGCGCAGCCTAGCGCAACCAGCCCTGCGGGCGCGGATGGAGCTCCATCTGGCCGCCCGCCGTGGCGGCGTCGATGGCGGCGATTTCCTCGGGAGACAGGTCGAGGTTGTTGAGCACGCCCAGATTGTCCTTGAGCTGATCGAGATTGCGGACGCCGATCAGGGCCGAGGTCATCTCCTGGCGCCGCAAGACCCAGGACAGGGCCAATTGCACCATGGACTGGCCGCGGGCCCGGGCAATCTCGCCGACCCTGTCGACCGCCTCGAGCACGCGCGGCTCGATATGGCTGGCGCGCAGGCTGCCATTGGGATTCTCCCCGCGCGTGCCGGCCATGCTGCCCGAATTGTACTTGCCCGAGAGCACGCCCTGGGCCAGCGGGGAAAAGGCGATGATGCCGATGCCCAGTTCGCCACAGGCATCGATGGTGCGGTCATTCTCGATCCAGCGATTGACCATGGAATAGCTGGGCTGGTGGATGGTGCAGGCCACGCCCATGTCCTTGAGGATGGCATGGGCGGCGCGGGTCTCCTTCTCGGGATAGGAGGAAATGCCGACATAGAGCGCCCTGCCCGACTTCACCGCATGGGCGAGCGCGCCCATGGTCTCCTCGAGCGGCGTATCGGGGTCGTAGCGGTGGGAATAGAAGATATCGACATAGTCGAGACCCATGCGCCGGAGCGACTGGTCGAGGCTGGCCAGCAGGTATTTGCGGCTGCCCCATTCGCCATAGGGGCCGGGCCACATGTTGTAGCCCGCCTTGGTGGAGATGATCAGTTCGTCGCGATAGGGCCGGAAATCGCGGGCCATGACCTGGCCGAACAGCTCTTCGGACGAGCCGGCGGGCGGACCGTAATTGTTGGCGAGATCGAAATGGGTGATGCCGTTGTCGAAGGCATAGCCCAGGATTTCCATGGCCGAAGGATAGTCGCGCGTGCCGCCGAAATTCTGCCACAGGCCCAGGCTGACCACGGGGAGCTTGAGCCCGGAGCGGCCCGAGCGGCGATAGTGCATCGTGTCATAGCGTGCCGTATCGGCCCGATAGGTCATGGTGTCCTCCCGACAATGTCAGAATTGGCCGCGCGGGCGGCGAGTGGTATGAGCGGCCGATGAGCACGACCGAGCCGCCTATGCACCCTACCCTGCCCCAAGCCGGACAACCATACAAGGTGATGGCGATCTATAAATTCGCCGACCTGCCCGATGCCGCAGAAATCCAGCCGGTGCTGGCCGCCTTCTGCTGCGGACGCGGCATCAAGGGCACGCTGATCCTGGCGCCCGAGGGGATCAACGGCACCGTCGCGGGGACGGCGGATGCCATCGATGCGCTGGCCGGCCTGCTGTTTGACGGTGCGCTGTTTGGCGGGCGACTGGCGGGGGCGGAGGTCAAGTATTCGACGGCCGAAACCCTGCCCTTCCTCAGGATGAAGGTGCGGCTCAAGAGCGAGATCGTGACACTGCGGGCGCCCGAGGCCAACCCGGCCAAGACGGTGGGCACCTATGTGGAGCCGGAGGACTGGAATGGGCTGATCGAGCGCAACGACGTGGTGCTGGTCGATACGCGCAACGACTATGAAGTGGGCCTGGGCACGTTCCAGCGGGCGCTGGATCCGGCGACCAGGAGCTTCACCGAGTTCAAGGACTATGTGGCGACCCATCTCGATCCAAAGCGGGACAAGAAGGTGGCCATGTTCTGCACCGGCGGCATACGCTGCGAGAAGGCTTCGAGCTATCTGCTGAGCCAAGGCTTCGAGGAAGTGTTCCACCTCAAGGGGGGAATCCTCAAATATCTCGAAGTGGTGCCCGAGAGCGAAAGCCGCTTTGCCGGGGAATGCTTCGTGTTCGACGAGCGCGTGTCGGTGGGGCACGGGCTGGTGGAGGGCGATGCGACGCTGTGCCGGGCCTGCCGGCATCCGCTGACGGCGGCGGACCGGGCCCATGAGGACTATGCCGAAGGGGTGCGCTGCCCGCACTGCGCCGGGGAGGCGGACAAGCATGCCGCGGCGGCCGAACGGCAGCGGCAGATGGAACTGGCGCGCCAGCGCGGCGCGGCGCATCTGGGCGATGACGCGGCCAGGATCGCGGCCGAGCGCAAGGCGGCCAAGCGCGCGCTGGCCGAAGCGTCGCGGGCGCGGAACAAGGCCGGCTAGGCGGCGCGCGGTTCGATCGCCGCGAGGGCGTCGCCGATGGCGCGGCGGAACATGCATGGGAGGGCCACCTTTCCCATCGCATTGGCCAATGCTAGGCTCGATTTTGTCTATGAAACGACCAGCAGCATAAGCCGATCCGATGGACCTCGACCAGCTTCGCACCTTTGACCGCATTGTGCGGGAGCAGAGTTTTACCCGGGCGGCGGCTTATCTCAACATCACCCAGGCGACCGCGTCGATGCGCATCCGGGCGCTGGAGCA
>CAMLOA010000262.1 GCA_946481445.1 uncultured Devosia sp.
AGAACGAACTGTTCTTCCGCGACAACACCATGATGCTGTTCGGCGACGCCAAGAAGGTGACCGAGGACATCGTCAAGTCCTTCGGACACTGATTGGTTCGGGAACGGGGGGAGCGCAAGTGACCTCCGTTCTTCTTTCGTATCTGCTGACCTGCATCGCCATAGAACTGACGCCTGGCCCGAACATGGCCTATCTGGCTGTGCTCGGGGCAGAGCGCGGCAGGGCGGCGGGGTTGTATGCCGTGGCGGGGGTGGCGCTGGGGTTGAGCCTGCTTGGTGCTCTGGCAGCCTTCGGCATGGGCGAAATTCTTGTCGGACGGCCCTGGTTCTACGAGAGCCTGCGCTGGGCGGGAATCGTCTACCTGCTCTACCTCGCTTATGCCGCCTGGATGGATGCGCGGCGTCCGGTCGAGCGGATCGATCCGACGCAACTGGGCTGGCGCTCGTTCCGGCGCGGGCTGATCAACAACCTGCTCAATCCCAAGGCGGCTCTGTTCTACATCACCGTGATGCCCAGCTTCCTGGTGGCCGGGCGGCAGGCGCTTGGGCAGACGGTGCTTCTTGGTGCCATCTATGTAGCCGTTGCCACCACCATCCATGCCGGGGTGGTGCTGCTTGCGGGTTCGGTTCAGCCACTGCTGACGCAGGCGGCCAGCCGCCGGCGCCTGGGCGCCATCTTCGCCGCACTGCTGGCGACCGTCGCGGTGTGGGTGGGCATCACCACGGCGCGCTAATAGTGCGGTGGCGGTGGTTCCGTGCTGGGGTCGGCAATATGCACGCCGCTGCGAATCTGCTCCTCCATCTGTTCGAGCTTGCGCGTCAGCAGGTCGATCTGCCGCCACTGCGCGGTGATGGTGGCGTTGAGTTCTTCGATCGTGTGATCCTGGAAGGCAATGCGGGTTTCGAGCGCATCGAGGCGGTCGGAATCGGTGGTCATGCTGAGGTCTCCCGCGTGTCCTGGGCGCCGTAATCGCCCAATTCCGGGGCGGCCGCAATGGTCGCCGATCGCTCCCCGACGGAACCCACCGGGTGTGATGGCCATTGTCCTGAGCAGGAAAAGACAATCGGGAGCCGATCATGGCGACCAGCAAGGCAATACCGGTTCCGCTTACCCATGACTCCTATCTGGACGCAGATCGGCACGATCTGCTCGGCCTGACGCTCAGCGCCTCCCTGCCGCTGGCCGTGTTCGTGATCGCCAATGGGGTGGGGGAACTCACCGGCATACTGCCCCTGTTCTTTTCTCCGTTCGGACTGCCCGGCTGGCTGGGCGCAGTCCTCCATATCGGCAGCCTCCCCCTCCTGGGCGCGGCGCGCTGGATGGTTGCCGAGCGCGGCGCCCGGGGGCGTGCTGCGGGCTGGTGGCTCGTGGCGCTGATGGCCGGGCTGGTTGCCTTTCCCTTCGTGGTGACGCCGCTGGACTCCCTGCAGCTCAGCCTGGTGGCGATGTCGCTTGTGATCATCGGCATGGGGGCCTGGCTGCGCACAGCCGCGGTCTCGCCGCGCGCCGCATGGGTCATGGCGCCCGCCATGGTCTGGCTCAGTTTCTCGGCGCTTGTCGGCATGGCCTTCGTGGCCGCCTTTACCCCGCCCTTCGGGCTCGCCAACAGCCAGGGCGCCCAGACGCACTAGGTTACATTGCGGTGCGTTCTTGCGAACCGTCCGCTGAGACCGCATGTGAGGGGCCGGTTTATCCAGGAATGCCCCATGCCCAAGCTGCTCAAGATCGATGTCTTTACCGATGTGGTGTGCCCATGGTGCCTTGTCGGTTCGGCACGGCTCGACAAGGCGCTGGCCGCGCTGCCCGATGACGTCGACGTCGTTGTCGAGAATCATCCCTTCTATCTCGATCCCAGTGTTCCGCCCGAGGGCGTGGATGTGGGCGAGATGTTGCGGGCCAAGTATGGCCGCGACCCACGGGAGATGTGGGCGAGGGTGGAGAGCGAGGCGCAGCGGGCCGGCATCACGCTCGATCTCAGCCAGCAGCCGCGCATGTTCAATACGGCAAAGGCGCATACGATCACCCGCCTGTCCAAGGCCAACGGCAACCAGCACGAACTGGCCAATGCCATAGCCGCGGCCTATTTCCTCGACTATCGCCAGATCAACGACGACAACGTCCTGGCCGATATTGCCGTGGAGTTCGGTTGGGATCGTGGCGACGCGCTCGACGCGATGAACGACGAGACGGAACTGGCAACGACCGAGCAACTGGCTGCGGGCGCGGCCCAGCAGGGCATAAGGGGCGTGCCGTTCTTCGTGTTCGGCGAGAAGTATGCGCTGTCGGGTGCCCAGCCGGACGAGGTGTTCGAACGGGCCCTGGCACAGACCATTGCCGAACTCTAGGCTCGGCCTCGTCGCCGCGCCGCTTCTGGTGTAGCGTCCCGACGAATCGCATCGAGGTCCGCCGTGAAGCTGTTCCGCCGCATCCTGCTCGCCGTCGTCGTCCTGGTCGTCTTGCTCTATGGCGGCGTGCTGGCCTACATGTATTTCAACCAGCGGGCCCTTCAATACGATGCCGAGGGGCCGGTGACGCCGCTCGACGATGTCGACCTGCCGCGTGCCGAATATGTTTCCATCCCGTCGGGGGACGGCATCGTCAATGGCTGGTATCAGGCGCCGCAGCCGGGCAGGCCGCTCATCGTCTACTTCAAGGGCAATTCGGGTAGCTTCACCAGGGAACATGAGCGCTACGTGCAGTTCGTTTCGGCGGGCTACGGGTTCCTTGCCTTCGACTATCGCGGATTTCCGGCCTCGCCGGGCACGATCAGCCAGGCCGGCCTGCTCGAAGACGGGCTGGCCGTGTTCGACTGGGCAGCAGCCAGGGGGTTTCCGCTGGTGATCTGGGGCCGGTCGCTGGGGTCGGGGCCGTCGACCTATGTGGCCAGCCAGCGCGAAGCGGAAGCCCTGCTGCTCGAAACGCCGTTCCTCTCCGCGGTTACGGTGGCCGGCGAACGCTACCCCTTCCTGCCGGTCGCGCTGGTCATGCAGGACCAGTACCCGGTCGACCAGTGGATAGAAGACGTCAGCGAGCCGGTGCTGGTGGCGCATGGCACGGGGGACGTCACGATCGGCGTCAGCAATGGGGAACGCCTGCACGCGCTGGTGCCAAACAAGGACGAATTGTGGATCGAGCCGGATGCCGGCCATAGCGACCTGTGGGCCCGGGGTATCTGGTCCCGCGCCCAGGGCTTCTTCGCGCGGGCCCTGGCGCAGTGAACCCGACCCGCCCGGTGGGCATGTCCGCCCGCCGAACCGCCATTATCGGCGGGCTGATGGTGGCAACCGGGCCGCTCAGCCTCACCCTTTACGCGCCGGCTCTGCCCACCCTCGTCACCGATCTGGGCACGACCGACGCGGGCAGCAAGCTGACGCTGACGGTCTATTTCGCCGCATTCGCACTGGCCCAGCTGATCTGCGGACCCCTGTCGGATCGCTATGGCCGGCGCAGCGTGGGCATCGTGTTCTTTGCCGTCTATGTGCTGGGCAGCCTCGTCTGCGCTGCGGCCCCCACGCTCGAAATCCTGTTCGTCGGCCGCTTCGTCCAGGGGTTCGGTGTCTCGGCCGGCGTTGCCCTGTCCCGGGCCATGGTGCGTGACCAGTTCACCGGCAGCGAGGCCATTCGCATCCTGACGCTGATCAACCTGATCCTCACCGTCACGCCCGCCGTGGCCCCAACCATGGGCAGCGTGATCCTGCTGCTTGGTTCGTGGCACCAGATGTTCGTGGTGATGGCGGGCTTCGGCCTCGCCATTCTGGCGCTGCTGGCGACCAATGCACGCGAGACCTTGCCAAGCGATGCGCGGATCACCATCCGTCCCAGGGTGATCGCCGGCAACTACCGGCGCCTGCTCATGGCGCCGGACTTCGTCTACCCCTCGCTGCTTCTGGGGCTGGCCTTTGTCGGCTTCCATGGCTTCACGGCCCTGCTGCCCTTCGTCCTCATCGAAGGGCTGGGTCTTACGCCGTTCCAGTTCGCCATGGCGATGCTGGTGCAGACAGCGTCGTTCATCACCGGAAATCTGGTGGTCACGTACCTGTCGCGGCGGGTCAGCGGCAGGCAGCTTGTTGGCGTGGCACTGGTGCTGTTCGGCCTGAGCGGGCTTGGCTTTGCGATGCTGCCCAACCTGCTGCCCGGCTCAATCGGCGCGGTGATGGTGCCCGTCGGAATCTGGATGCTGGCGCTGGCCTTTGTCAGCCCGGCTGCGACAGCGGCCGCCATGGCCGAGTTTGGCGACATAGCCGGTGCGGCCGGCGCCTTGACGGGGTTCTTCCAGG
>CAMLOA010000263.1 GCA_946481445.1 uncultured Devosia sp.
TCTTGGCCTGCTCGAACATGTCGCGGACGCGGCTGGCGCCGACGCCGACGAACATTTCGACGAAGTCGGAGCCCGAAATGGTGAAGAAGGGCACATTGGCTTCGCCGGCCACCGAACGGGCGAGCAGAGTCTTACCGGTACCGGGCGGGCCGACCAGCAGCACGCCGCGCGGGATACGGCCGCCCAGGCGCTGGAACTTGCCGGGATCACGCAGGAATTCGACGATTTCCTCAAGGTCCTGCTTGGCCTCGTCCACGCCGGCAACGTCCTCGAACGTCACCTTGCCGTGGGTTTCGGTCAGGAGCTTGGCGCGCGACTTGCCAAAGCCCATGGCGCCGCCGCGGCCACCGCCCTGCATCTGGCGGATGAAGAAGAACCACACGCCGATGATGACGATGAAGGGCAGCCAGGAGCTGAGCAGGATCGACCAGAACGGGCTCGATTCGGGCGCCTTGGCGGTGATGGAGACACCCTTGTCCTCGAGGCGGCTGATCACGTCGGCGCCTTCGGGGATGATGGTTTCGAAACGCGTGCCGTCGCGCAGCGCGCCGGAAACGACGTTGTTGGTGATGGTCACGCTGGTGACGCTGCCATTTTCGACATCGGTGACGAACTGGCTGTAGCTCTTGTCGGAAACCGAAACCGACCGCGTGGATGACTGGAAGACCTGGAACAGGCCCATCAGCATGAAGAGTATGACCAGCCAGATGGCGAAGTTGCGGAAGTTTCCGTTCATCAATCCTGTCCCGGAGAGGCCGGCATATCGGGAGGGCCGGCGCGTGTGCCGAATGTATGTCCGGCATTGGGGCGTTACAAGGGCAAGACCTGCGGCCCTTTGGGCGCTCCGTCCAGTCATAATGTCGCGATTGGGTTAATACGCGGTGGCCTTGTGGAAGGTTCCACCGGGGCGCGCCAAGGCGCCGCCTGGGACGCGGTTGTCGTGGATGGACGGGCCCCGAGACGGCTTGCGCCTCTGGAAAACTAAAAAACTGAGGCGGAATCCGCCTCGGGGCGCCGGTTTTTGGAACTGTACCGCACTCGGGGACGCTCGCCCTGTCGCAACGGCCTCGGAACCTGTGGGAGAGGCAAAGCCCCCACCCGGCACTCTCCGCCACTGTTCGCCTGCAGGCCGCCCATGCGGAGGGATAGGGGGAGTATACGCGCAGTTCTGGGGGTGGGGATAAGCGGGGCAAGTGGCAGTGGTTGAACCTGAATTCCGCCCGTCCTCGACGCAGCCAGCACCGTCAATCGATCAGCAGTTGCACCTTGATGCGATCATCAAAGCTCCAGCCGCCCAGCGAGAGGACGCCGCCCTGGGCATCGCGGACGATCGGGGCGGTGCGGATGGCTTCGGCGGGCGCGGTGACCTTGAAGCCGAGGAAATCCTCGAGCCGATGCCGGGGCAGGTAGTCGGCGACGCTGGCGGTGAACCCGGCATCGCCCGAGCCGTTCTCGATGAGAAAGCGCTCATCCCAGACCAGTTGGCCATGCGGCGCCAGGATCGCGTCGGGAGGCACGGCGCGGCCAGGCTCGCGGGCGACGACAATCTGGTCGCCCTTGAGGCGGATCACGCAACCCAGCATGGTCGCCGCCTTGACCAGGGCGCCTTCCGTGATGGCTTCGCGCAGGCGCTCGACCTGACCCAGCGCGCGCGGCTTCTGCCGGCCCCCGACAATGTTGAGCACCCGGCCCATGAGGCGGGTGGAAATGGCCGGGCTGAGCCCGATGAACGGCGCCAGCTCCAGCCGGGCCGCGCCGAACCCATCCAGCCGCACCAATTCGGCAAAGCAGCCATCGGCGATCTGGGCGATGGCGGCGTCGGCCTCGGCCATGCGGCCGGCAAAGGTGGCGAGGGCCGAGGCATCCAGCCCCTCGGCGCCGAGGACGGGCAATAGCTGGCGCCAGCGCACCCGCTCATAATGGGTGTCGCTGTTGGACGGGTCCTCCACGGGTGTGAGGCCCGCGGCGTCGACCACGGCCCGCAACGCGGCCGGATCGACATCGAGCAGCGGACGATGCACGCGCACCCCCTCCACTTCGGCAAAGGCCGTCATGCCCTTGAGGCCTTCGAGCCCGCTGCCATGCGCGAGCCGCATCAGCACGGTCTCGGCCTGGTCCTGGCGGTGATGGGCGGTGAGCAGAACCGGCACACCGTCGCGCGCCATGGCTTGACCGATCAGGCCGTAGCGCGCCGCACGCGCTGCCTGCTGGATGCCCGTGGCCGGCCTGGGGACGGACCAGGCGAGCCCGGTGGCCGCCAGGCCGAGCGAGACGGCGGCATCGAGTACCATCGCCACTTCCGCTGCCGCTTCGGGCCTGAGCCCATGGTCGACCGAATAGACATGCAGGCGCGGTCCGCCCGATCCGGCCCATCGCTGGGCCAGCAGCATAAGGGCCAGGCTATCGGCCCCGCCCGACACGGCCAGGCCGATTGCCGGCTCTCCGGCCACGCCCGCGAACAGGCGCGCCAGCGCGGCGGCGTCCGTCAGGTCCGGGTTCAGGCGGGCGGGCATTGGGCCCTGGTCTTCTCCTCGCCCAGGCGGGTGACGAAAGCCGGCGAGAGGGCTGTATAGCGCTTGTCGATTTCCGCAAAGGTCCGGCAGGCGGTCTCCCGCTCCCCGGCCCCGGCCAGCGACATGCCCAGCTTGAGTAGCAGATCGGGCGCGCGCGGACTGTCGGGAGCCTTCTGGAAGGCATTGAGCAGCACGTCCGCGGCCTCGCTATAGGCCGCCCGCTGGATCAGCGCATCGCCCAGCCAGTTGGCGGCGTCGGTCGCCTGCGGGTTATCGGGATAAAGCTCGAGGAACTGGGAGAACTGGTCCTCGGCAAAGGCATAGTCACCGGCAGCCAGCGCCTGGTAGCCCGCAGCGAACTGGGCGTCGGCATCGGCATTGCCCGAAGGCTGCGCCGCCGGATCGAAGCTGAGATCGAGCGGCTGCCCGGTGGCGAGGTCGATGCCCCCAGCGGCCCCGGTGCCGACCAGCGGATCGCCCGATTCCCCGACGCTGCCATCGGTAAACGTCGGATCGAATTCGGCCTCGCCCGGCAGCGGCTGCACGCCCTGTGCCGGAATTTCGGTCAGCGGCACGCCATTGGCATCGGTCGGAACCGCGTTCGGATCCTGCGCCGGAGCGGGCTGCTGCTCCACCGGGGCGGCGGCGGCGCCGCTTTGCTGCAGGCGGGTCATCATCTCCTGCATCTGCGTCAACTGGAAGGTCAGGCCCTCGACCTGGCCATTGAGCACGCGCACCTGTTCTTCCAGCTGCTGGATGCGGACCATGAGCTGGGCCGTGTCCTGCGCCTGGGCGACATGGAAGCGGGCCGGTTCGGTATTGGTGAAGGTGAGCCCTCCCAACTCGCCGGGAGGCAGGAGGGACTGTGCCGAGGCGGGGGCGGCAATCCCGAGGGCAACGGCCATGGCGCACAAGCCGGCGACGGCCTTTTTGCGAACGGTCGACAGGATCAAGCGAACTCTCCAGCTCAGGGGTCTCGGTGCGGTGTCCGAGATAGGGATGACGGGCCGTCAGATAAAGGCCAATTTTGGTCAAAAGAAAGCGCCCGGGCCATTTACGCGGCTCCGGGCGCTCTTGCCTCCAGTTTGCACTGGATCGCTTCGGTCGCGCGGGGCGACCGGTTTTGGCAGACTACTGGACCACCGTGACGGCGCGGCGGTTCTGGCTCCAGCAGGAAATGTCGTTGCAGATGGCGACCGGGCGTTCCTTGCCGAAGGACTGGGTGGTGATGCGGCCGGCATTGACGCCCTTGGAGATGAGATAGTTGACCACGACCGAGCCGCGGCGTGCGCCCAGCGCGATATTGTATTCGCGAGTGCCGCGTTCGTCGGCATGCCCTTCGATCAGGATGCGGTAGTTCTGGTACTGGTTGAGCCAGGCGGCCTGCTTGTCCAGCGTCGCCATGGCCTCGGCGGTGAGCGAGGACGAATCGGTTTCGAAGAACACGCGGTCGCCCACGGTGACGAGGAATTCCTGCTGGCTGCCGGGAGCGCCGCCGCCCGGGCCGAGATTGCCCACGCCGGTCGGCATCGTATTGGGCGTGCGCGAACAGGCCGCAATGACCACGACGAAGAGCAGCATGGCGGCAGCGCGCAATGCGGTGTTGAGGGGTGCGGTGACGACCACGGCGGGACTCCTGAAAGGCAATAATCTTAAGCACGGCATTTACCGCGCTCAGTCTTAAGGCCGGGTATGCCAGCGTGGTTAATCTTTGCCTATTCGGGCGCGAATGTGGCGGGAATCCGGGCTTTTTTG
>CAMLOA010000264.1 GCA_946481445.1 uncultured Devosia sp.
CGCGCTGGATGCGCATTTCGAGATTGCCGCCCAGCTGGATGTCGGTACCGCGGCCGGCCATGTTGGTGGCGATGGTGATGGCGCCCGGCAGGCCGGCATCGGCGACGATGAAGGCTTCCTGCTCGTGATGGCGGGCATTGAGCACGTTCATCTGCCCGACATTCTTCTTGCGCAGCAGCTCGGCCAGCATTTCGGACTTTTCGATCGAGGTCGTGCCCACCAGCACGGGCTGGCCCCGGCTCTGGCAATCCTTGATCAGCTCGGCAATGGCGTCGAATTTCTCGGCCGCCGTGCGGTAGATGGCGTCCTCGTCGTCCTTGCGCTGCACGGGCAGGTTGGTCGGGATGGTGACCACGTCGAGCTTGTAGATGTCGGCGAATTCCTCGGCTTCCGTCGCCGCCGTGCCGGTCATGCCGGCCAGCTTCTTGTAGAGGCGGAAATAGTTCTGGAAGGTGATCGAGGCGAGCGTCTGGTTTTCGGCCTGGATCTTGACGCGTTCCTTGGCCTCCAGTGCCTGATGCAGGCCCTCCGAATAGCGGCGGCCCGGCATCATGCGGCCGGAGAATTCGTCGATGATGACGACCTCGCCGCCTTCAGGGGTCTGGCGGACGATATAGTCCTTGTCCTTGCGGAAGAGCTTGTGGGCGCGCAGGGCCGAATTGGCGTGATGCACGAGGGCGACATTTTCCACGTCATACATGGAGCCGCCGCGCAGCAGGCCCGCCTCGCTCAGCGCCGCTTCCAGCTTCTCCACGCCCTGGTCGGTATAGGTTGCGGAGCGGTGCTTTTCGTCGACCTCGAAGTCACCCTCGCCGATGATCGGCATCAGGCCATCGATCTTGATGTAGAGCTCGGACCTGTCCTCGGACGGGCCCGAAATGATCAGCGGCGTGCGCGCCTCGTCGATGAGGATGGAGTCCACTTCGTCGACAATGGCGAATTCATGCCCGCGCTGCACCATCTGGGCGCGCGTATATTTCATGTTGTCGCGCAGATAGTCGAAGCCGAATTCGTTATTGGTGCCGTAGGTGATGTCGGCGCCATAGGCCGCCTTGCGCTCGGCATCGGTCAGGCCATGCACGATGATGCCATAGGTGAGGCCGAGGAAATTGTAGATCTGGCCCATCCAGGCAGCGTCGCGGCGGGCCAGGTAATCGTTGACCGTGACCACATGCACGCCCATGCCGGTGAGGGCATTGAGATAGACGGCGAGCGTCGCCACCAGCGTCTTGCCTTCACCCGTGCGCATTTCGGCAATGGCGCGATCGTTGAGCACCATGCCGCCGATGAGCTGCACGTCGAAATGGCGCATGCCCAGAACGCGCTTGCTGGCCTCGCGCACCGTCGCGAAGGCCGGCACGATCAAATCGTCGAGATCGGCGCCCTTTTCGAGCTGCGCCTTGAACTCCGTGGTCTTGGCGCGCAGCTCGTCGTCGCTGAGCTTTTCATACTGGGGCTCGAGCGCATTGATGGCGCTGACCTTGCCCTGGAAACGCTTCACATGCCGATCGGACGGAGACCCGAAAATCCGCCGGGCGAGCGAGGCAAGTGCCATATGTCAGGTCCTTTTATGACTCATCGGGAGCGGCGGGGGAGGTGCGGAATTGGACCTGCCGGGCCCGTCGACGCGATGAGAAAGCCTTTCCGGCTTTTGAATTTCTGTCATCCCGCCGCGCGGCGGAAAAAGCGCGTGAGATGTAAGAGCGGGCCCCCGGCTTGTCAACGCTGCCGAAATGGGCCACACCTCCTTGCCCCTGCCGGAAAGCCCGGCAGAAACGGGATTTCCAGCCCCCGGCCAAGCGCGGGGCGTTGCGCGGCACATTTTGGCCCCCTTGCCGTGAGAGGCAGGCCGGAACACCGCGCGGGACCCATGCGGGCGCGCCGATTGCCGACTGTAACACGCCAGGACGCGGGCCAGAGGACGCGCCGGCAAAGGAGACCGACCTGATGAATTCTGCTCTTTCGCGCCTCGCCACGGCGAGCGTCCTCGCCCTGATGCTGGCCGCGCCCGCGCTGACTCAGGCCTGGGCCCAGGATGCGGCGCCGGCTGCCGAGGCGCCTGCCGCCGAAGCACCGGCCGTGACGCCCGAAACCGTGGTCGCCACGGTGGGCGGCGAGCCGATCACCGAGGCGGACCTGAGCTTTGCCGCCGAGGACCTGACCCAGGAACTGCAGCAGATGCCGGCCGACCAGCGCAAGGCCTTCCTGCTGCGCGTGCTGATCGACATGAAGGTGATGGCCAAGGCCGGGCGCGATGCCGGCATGGCCGAGACGCCGCTGTTCCAGCAGCGCCTGCAATATCTGGAGGAGCGCGCCCTGCGCCGGGCCTTCTTTACCGAGACCAT
The DNA here is from genome assembly GCA_946481445.1 of uncultured Devosia sp. The sequence goes on from CAMLOA010000264.1 coordinate 2,346, forward strand.
CGCCCAGGCGGTGACCGAGGAAGCGGTGCGCGCCGATTATGAGGCCTTCGTGGCCGAATATGTGCCGCAGGACGAGATCCGGGCCAGCCACATCCTGGTGGCGACCGAGGAAGAGGCCAACGCGGTCAAGGCCGAGCTCGATGGCGGCGCAGATTTCGCGACGCTGGCCAAGGAAAAGTCCACCGATCCAGGCGCGGCCAATGGCGGCGACCTGGGCTTTTTCGGCAAGGGCATGATGGTGGCCCCGTTCGAGGAGGCCGCCTTCGCGCTGACCGAGGTGGGCCAGGTTTCGGCTCCGGTCCAGTCCCAGTTCGGCTGGCACGTGATCCGGCTCGAGGAAAAGCGCCAGTCCACCCCGCCGGCTTTCGAGCAGGTGGCCGGCCAGCTGCAGCAGCAGCTGCTGATGAAGACCTTCGACGATACCGTCGAGCAGCTGATGTCGGGCGTCGAGATCGACATTCCCGATGCCGCCCTCAAGGCCGCCGTGGACGCCCAGACCCAGGCCGATTCCGGCCAGTAGCCATTCAGCGTCCGGGGGCGGCCAGCCCCCGGACGAACTGCCGGGCAATCGCGCCCGCCTCGGCCTCGTCCATGCCGAGCCGCCCGGTGAGGAGGCGCTGCCAGGCCAGGCCCGAGATCATCTCGGCCGCCAGTTCCACATCCACGTCCGCCCGCAATTCGCCGCGTGCCACGCCGCGGGCAAACAGCGCGCCGGTCTGCACGCGGCGCTCCGCCGCGTAAAGGCGCAGCGTTTCGGCCGCACGCGGGTTGGTCTGCGCATCGGCAACGATGGACCGAAAGACCTCCCCGGCGCTGCCGGAGGCCCAGTGGCCGAGCAGGTAGACCAGGAAGGCGGTGACATCCCCTTCCACCGAGCCGGTATCCAGATGCACCTTGGCCGGCTTCTGGCGGTGATAGATGTCGAGCAGCAGCGCCGTCTTGTCGGGCCACCAGCGATAGATGGTGGGCTTGCCGGCCCGCGCCCGCCGGGCCACTGCCTCGATGGAAAAGCCCGCCAGCCCCGACTCGGCCAGGATCGCCTCGGCCGCCGCCAGCACGGCCTCCTCGGTCTCGGGGTTGCGGCGCGAGCCGATGGATCGGCGCCGGTCGTCGCTGTCGGGCGCAATGCTCATGGCCTGCTTATCGCCCAAAACATTGCTGCAGAAAAGCCTTGATCGGAACGACCCGTTCCGTTACATAACGGAACGTACCGTTTCATTAGGAGCTGGTCATGCTTCCCCTTGCCGCCCGTCTTCGTCTCACCGCGCTCATGACGGTGTTCGTCTATCCCATCGTCACCCTCTATCTCTACGTGCTCATGCCCCTCACCCCGGGCTGGGACATCTGGCAGCGCAGCCTCATCCTGGTGCCGCTCATGGCGGCCACCATCGTGCTGGTGCTGGTCCCGTTCATCAACCGCCGCTTCGGCGCCTTCATCGCGGGCCGGCCGGGGGCCCAGGCCTAGGGCGCTCCCGCTCACAGGCCCACCCAGCAGGCAGCGCCACGCCATAGGCATCGTGGCTCTCGCCACCCCACCCTCTGTCCCTCCCCATCAAGGGGAGGGAGGCGCCATGACAGACTTTGGTGCTCTTCCCGAGCACCCTCATATCCCTGACCTCGGTGTCCGGCCCCGATACCTCACAACCACCGCACCGGCTTCCCTTTCCCTTGTGGGGAGGGATAGAGGGTGGGCGTGAGTCACATGCACTGAACGTGCGAATGTCCAAGCAGTGCAGGTGTGAGGGGCCAAGCTGGCCCCACCGGGTCATTCCCGAGGTATCGGCAAGATCTGTATGCCTGGCCCCGCATCGGTCCGGCCAACGCCCCCGCGCCGGGGCTCCCATCACCCCCTCCCATCCTCCCCCATCAAGGGGGAGGTGCCGTCTTGTGGGTGTG
>CAMLOA010000265.1 GCA_946481445.1 uncultured Devosia sp.
CCGCAGGCGACGTGCATTTTGGGGCAACGGCCAGCGCCCGAAGCTGACCACAACAATTGCGCAGGCGACCGGCGACCAATGATCGTTCCGGCGTTGCGCTCGAAAGGACTAAACAGACCCATGGCCAAAAACCAAAGGGATGAACTCGTCTTCGTGCCGCTGGGCGGTGTCGGCGAGATCGGCATGAATATGGGCGCCTACGGCTTCGGGCCGGAACGCTCCCGCAAATGGATCGTGGTCGATTGCGGCGTCACTTTTGGCGGGCCCGACCTGCCGGGGATCGAGCTGATCATGGCCAATCCCGAGTTTCTCGAGGAACGCGCCGACGACGTGCTGGCGCTGATCCTGACCCACAGCCACGAGGACCACTATGGTGCCGTGCTGGACCTGTGGCCCGGTTTCGAGAAGCCAGTCTTCGCGACCCCGTTCACGGCGGCCATGCTCGCTGCCAAGCGGGCAGGGGATGGCATTGTCGAAAATGTCGATGTCACCATCATGCGGCCCGGCAAGCCATTCACGGTTGGGCCCTTCACGATTGAAGCCATCAACGTGGCGCACTCCATTCCAGAATCGAACGGGCTGCTGATCTCGACGCCTGCAGGGCGCGTGCTCCACACCGGGGACTGGAAGCTGGACCCCACGCCAATCGGCAATGCTCCCACCGATGTGGCGCGGCTCAAACAGATCGGCGAGGACCGCTCGACGCCCCTGGCCCTGATCTGCGACTCCACCAATGCCCTCAAGGACGGCGAGAGCCCCAGCGAGGCCGAAGTTGCGGCAAACCTTGCCGCCATGATCGCCGAAGCGCCGCACCGCGTTGCGGTCACTACCTTCGCTTCGAATGTGGGCCGCGTCATCTCGATTGTGCGAGCGGCGGAAAAGGCAGGGCGCCAGGTCGTGATGTCGGGCCGATCGCTCCATCGCATCATGGGAATCGCCAAGGAACTGGGCATGCTCGAAGGGCTGCCGCCCTTGCTTGACCAGGACGCCTACAAGACCATCGCGCGCAACAAGATCGTGCTGATCTGCACGGGAAGCCAGGGCGAAGCCCGGGCAGCGATCGCGCGCATTGCTCGCGGCGAGCACCCGGTCATCGACCTCAATGCCGGCGACCGCATGATCTTTTCGTCCTGGGCCATTCCGGGCAACGAGCGGGAAGTCATCGACATCCAGAACCGGCTGATCGACAAGGGCGTCGAGGTCATCACCGCCAATGATGGCCTCGTCCACGTCACCGGTCACCCGCGTCGGGACGAGCTTCGCAAGCTCTATGAATGGACAAAGCCGGATGTGCTGGTTCCAGTCCATGGCGAGGCCATGCATCTGGAAGGCCATGCAAAGCTGGGGCGCGAGTCAGGCATCCCGAACGTCTGCGAAGCGCGCAATGGCGACATGGTCCGATTGTTTCCCGAGCCCATGGCCTTCCCCGGGGAAGTGCGAACCGGCGAACTCTATCTCGACGGCCTTGTTCTCTGCACGCCCGAAGAATCCGGGGTCAAGGGGCGCCGCCGGCTGTCCTTTGGCGGGCACGTCGTGGTCAGCCTGTGTGTCAACAATAGCGGGCATGTCGTTTCCGGGCCCGAACTGGTCATCGAAGGTCTCCCCGAGACCGAGGACGAGTCACTTGGGGACCTGGTGGAAGACACGATTGCCGGCGTATTGAAGTCCGTTCCGGCCAAGCGACGCAGCGACACCGAAGTGCTCAATTCGGCGCTGTTCAAGGCAATCCGCAACGAGGTCAATGCCTATTGGGGCCGCAAGCCGAACGTGTCGGTTTTCGTCCACAAGGTCTGATCTGCGGCAATTCGTACTCCGGACGCTGCTTCACCGGCAGCGCCGGAGGGCGTATGGATCTAGCCCATGCAAGTCGGATCGATCATCGCGATATTCTTCGTCATTTGGTGGCTGTGCTTCGTCGCCGTCCTGCCAATCGGCAACAAGAGCCAGGCCGAGGCAGGTAGTGTGGTGGCGGGCACGGATCCGGGGGCTCCCGTTGCGCCGCGCCTGTGGCGAAAGCTGCTGCTGGCGACGATTCTCGGCATCGGCTTCACGGCGCTGCTCCTGTGGGGGCTCACCAACGAAACCCTGCACCACTACTGGAATCGCTGACCCTTGAGGTCTGGCGTGCCGCCGGACCTCCCGCAGCCAAACCGATGCGAGCGTTTGCAGAGCCGACGCAGACAGAAGGCCTCTTCGCGACTGCGGATTAACGCTTGCGCTTCGGTTTGCCCACGGCATGGGCATGCGCGATTGCCAGGGCGGCCGCGAGATCATCGAGCGTTGCAGCAGCGAGGGTCATCGTCGTCCAGCCGCTCTGTCCCCACTTGTTGCCGATCGGTGCAAACACCTCGGGCGCCACCTGGCACTTCATGACCTGTTCGTCGGGCGTGAAGTTGAAGTTGGCCGTCTGCTCGTCGGCGTCGAGGGTCACAAAGATCCGATCGACGCGAAAGGACGCCCTGTCGAAGTGCGGCCGTTCCACTGTGCCCGGCAGGGCCAGCGCCATGCGCCTCAAGTCGCTTCCGTCCGCCATGCCAGTCTCCCTGACCCAACCAGACAAACAAAAAAGCGGGGCACAAGGCCCCGCCGAAATGAGTTTTATCGACAATACGCTGGTCTTAGGCACGCTACGAAAGCGGCAGCCAACGCTCCTCCCTTGACGTTGTCGACGTCCGGCGGTTGCACCGCCTTTGTTTTATTGCGAGGGACCCTAACAACAAGATTTGCCCCTGTCACGCAGATTCTGCATGGCTTCCATGCTTGCATCGGGTGGACGAGTAGGATTTGAGTGGGCATCAACAAAAGCCTTGAGTCGACGGCCCTTTTCAGGAGTTCACATGCGCCTGTCTCGCTACTTTTTGCCGGTGCTGCGTGACGTTCCCAAGGAAGCCGAGATCGTCTCGCATCGCCTCATGCTGCGCGCCGGCATGATCCGCCAGCAGGCCTCCGGCCTCTATTCCTGGCTGCCGCTTGGCTACAAGGTGCTGATGAAGGTGCAGCGGATCATCGAGGAGGAGCAGAACCGCTCCGGCGCGATCGAGCTGCTGATGCCCACCATCCAGTCGGCCGACCTCTGGCGGGAGTCTGGGCGCTATGACGCATACGGCAAGGAGATGCTCCGCATCGAAGATCGGCACGAGCGAGAATTCCTCTACGGGCCGACCAATGAGGAGATGATCACCGACATCTTCCGGGCCTATGTGAAATCCTACAAGGACCTGCCGCTCAATCTCTACCACATCCAGTGGAAGTTCCGAGACGAGGTGCGCCCGCGCTTCGGCACCATGCGCAGCCGCGAATTCCTGATGAAGGACGCCTATTCCTTCGACCTCGACAAGGATCGCGCCGTTGCCGCTTACGAGCGCATGTTCGTCGCCTACCTGCGCACCTATGCCCGCATGGGCCTGACCGCTATCCCCATGCGCGCCGACACCGGCCCGATTGGTGGCGATCTCAGCCATGAATGGATCATCCTGGCCGAGACCGGCGAAAGCCAGGTCTTCTGCCATCGCGACCTCCTGGACAAGCCGATCCCGGGCAAGGACGTCGATTTCCGTGGCGACCTGAAGCCCATCTTCAATGACTGGACCTCGCTCTATGCGGCGACCGAGGAAATGGTCGACCATGCCGCCTATGAAGCGGCGGTGCCGGAGGAAAAGCGGGTTTCTGCTCGCGGGATCGAAGTCGGCCACATTTTCTACTTCGGCACCAAGTATTCCGAACCCATGAAGGCCAGCGTCACCGGCCAGGATGGCAAGGAAACCATCGTGCATATGGGCTCTTACGGGATCGGCCTCACGCGTGTCGTGCCTGCGATCATCGAGGCGAGCCACGACGAGAACGGGATCATCTGGCCGGTTTCCGTGGCCCCGTACGAGGCTGTCCTCATCAACCTCAAGGCCGGGGACGCCGAATGCGATGCGGCCTGTGACCGTCTCTATGGCGAACTGGCTGCCGCCGGCCTGGATATGCTCTACGACGATCGGGACCAGCCGGCCGGCGCCAAATTCGCCACGGCCGACCTGGTCGGCATTCCCTATCAGGTCATTCTGGGGCCGCGGGGCCTGAAATCGGGCGAAGTCGAGATCAAGCATCGCAAGTCCGGCGAACGGGAGACGCTGCCGATTGCCGACGCCGTGGCGCGGCTCACGTCGCTGATCGAACCGCAGAGGATGACCGACATTTGAGCGAGTCCGCGCCGCCTGCACTGAACAAGGGCACGCGCGCC
>CAMLOA010000266.1 GCA_946481445.1 uncultured Devosia sp.
CGACACGATCCTTCTCGCCGGCAAGCATCTCCTTCCAGTCACCATAGGCTCGCTCCGGCGCAATGCCGAGACTTTCGGCAAAGGCGCGCCCCTCGTCGGCACGGTGGTCCAGTGCGCCTGCGACAAACTCGAACTGCCCGTCCAGCCCTGCGCCCAGTCGATGCGCCGGTCCGATCTGGCTGCCCTTGCCGCCGCCGATCATTCCCCAATTCAGTTTCGCCATTATGCCCGTTCCTAGTTGAAGCCGATCGATTCAAGATATTCACGATTGAGTCGGGCGTCATCGACGGGGCGCACATCGAGAGTCGGATCGCAATCCTGCTCGACAGTGCACCAGCCGTTGAAGCCGGCATCAAGCAGCACCTGGCGCACGGCCGGAAAATCGACGTCGCCTTGCCCGAGGTTGCAGAAGATGCCCTGGCCGCAGGCCTCGTAGAAGCCGGTGCGGTTTTCGATGGCGCGAGCCTTCACCTGCGGATCGATATCCTTGAAATGCATATAGGAAATCCGGTCGATATGCCGTTTCATGAAGGCCACGGGATCAAAGCCCGCATAGGAATGATGGCCGGTATCGAAGCAGATCTTCAGCACGCTTTCGTCGACCTCGTCGAGAAGCCGTTCCAGTTCGGGTTCGAAATCGATGAAGCCTGCCGCATGCGCATGAATGCCGACGGTCAGGCCGTATTCCTCAAAGCCGATGCGTGCCGATGTGGCGATCCGGTCGCGAAAGGAAGCCCATTCTGCTGTGTCCATCTGCTCGGCCTCACGGGCACGGCCGGCGGTGGGCGCCCGGCGCGGGCTGATACTGTCGATTAGTACCAGATGACGTGCGCCATGGGCGACCAGCGCCTTGCAGGTGCGGTGCGTGGCATCGAGAACATCGTCCCACGCCCCCGGATCATGATAGGGGCGGAACACCACGCCGCCGATCAGCTGCAGGTCGAGTTCCGCCAGGGCCGGGCCTAGGATGGCCGGATCTTCCGGCATGAAACCGACCGGGCCGAGTTCGATGCCCTTGTAGCCGGCGGCCGCGCAGTCCGCGAGCACGGATTGCCAGGTCGGGTTGCGGGGGTCGGAGGCGAATTCCACACCCCAGGAGCAGGGCGCGTTGCCGATACGAATGGACATATCCGGTGAAACCTTTCTTTGGATCAAGCCTTGCCGACATCCTGCCAGCGTTTCGCGTCCGAGGAGGCCCAGGCCGCCTCGACCACCTCCAGCACGGCAAGGCCGTCGCGGAAGGTCGGCCAGATGGACTGGCCGGTGTCGATGGCCTGCAGGAAATCGCGGGCCTCGATGATGATCTGGTCTTGGTAGCCTGTGCCGTGGCCGGGGCCGAGACAAAAAGACTTGTAGTCGGGATGGGCGGGGCCGGTCAGGATCTTGACATAGCCGCGCGTCGCTTCCGGCCCTTCCGCCCTGTAGAGCCAGAGCGCGTTCTGGTCTTCCTGGTCGAAGCGGATCGCACCCTTCGTGCCGGTGATTTCATAGGCATAACCCATCTTGCGACCTGTCGCGATACGGCTGAAATGCAATTGCCCCATGGCGCCATTGTCGAAACGGCACATCATCTGGGCCTGGTCGTCATTGCTGACGGCGCCGCCCGGGCGCGTGCCATGTACGGTCTCGATCTCGGCGATTAGGCTCGTAATCGGCCCGACCAGTGCGAGCGCCGCGTTGATCATGTGCGGCGCGAGATCGCCCATCGTGCCATTGGCCCGGCCCGTAGTACGCCATGTCGCGGGAGCCTGCGGATCGGCATAGAAATCTTCCGTATGCTCGCCCCGGAACCAGGTGATGACGCCGATTTCGCCGGTAGCGATCAGCTGCCGGGCAAATTGGCTGGCGGGGGTACGGATGTAGTTGTAGCCGACCATATTGACGGCACCTGAGCTTTGCGCAGCCGCAACCATGGCTCTTGCATCGGCAAGGCTCGCTCCCATGGGTTTTTCGCAAAAGACGGGCTTGCCGCGCGCAAAGGCTGCCTCGGCGATCTCGCGATGGTGCGACTGGGGGGTGGCGATGACAATGGCCTCGACCTTCGGATCACTCACAAGGTCGCGCCAGTCCGCTGTAGCGCGGGCAAAGCCGAAGGTCTGGCAATAGGCCTTGGCCGAAGCAGGCGTGCTGGCGCAGATCATCTCCAGCTGCGGGCGTAAGCGCGTATCGAACACCGCCCCGACCGAGGCCATGGCGACCGAATGCGCCTTGCCCATGTAGCCGCCCCCGACAATGCCGATCCCAATCTTTGTCACTTCGCACCGCCTCGTTTAAAAACTATTTGCAACCGGTTGCAAATTTTGTATCGTCAGATCAGGTTTTGCACAAGATGGTTTTGTGCGGAACCTGAAGATTATGCGCCATGCAAGGAACAGGCTCGCTATGACTGAAGGCACGATCCGGCTGACAACAGCACAAGCGATCATCCGCTATCTGGAAGCACAGTCCATTGAGATCGACGGGCAGGAACATCGCCTGTGTGGCGGCGGCTTCGGCATTTTCGGCCATGGCAATGTGACCTGTCTCGGCGAGGCGCTTTATCCGCTGCAGGCCGAACTGCCCCTTTATCGCGGCCAGAACGAGCAGAGCATGGGCTTTGCCGCGGCGGCCTATGCCAAGCAATGGCTACGGCAGCGCTTCATGTTCTGTACTGCGAGCGCCGGGCCGGGCACCGCTAATCTGTTGACCAGCGCAGCACTCGCCCATGCCAACCGGCTGCCGGTGCTGCTTCTATGCGGCGACACGTTTCTCACACGCCTGCCGGATCCAGTACTGCAGCAGATGGAGCACTACGGCGATCCGAGCCTCGGCCTCAACGATGCGTTCAAATCCGTCAGCCGCTACTGGGACCGGATCACCCATCCAGCGCAGGTGTTGCAGAGCCTGCCAGCTGCGATTGCCACGCTGATCGATCCGGCCGATTGCGGGCCTGCCTTTCTCGGCCTGCCGCAAGATGTCCAGGGATGGGCTCATGACTATCCGGAAGCCTTTTTCGAAAAGCGCATCAATCGGATCCGCCGGCAGATGCCGGATGCGGAAGAACTGGCCGAAGCCGCCCGGCTGCTGCGGTCAGCGCAACGGCCCGTCATCATCGCGGGCGGCGGGGTGCAATACTCGCGAGCGGTCGCCGAGTTGACGCGCTTTGCCGAAGCACACGCCATTCCCGTGATCGAAACCATTGCCGGGCGGGCCAACCTGCTGGCGACGCATCCGCTCAATATCGGCCCGGTCGGCGTAACCGGATCGAACAGCGCCAACCAGGTGGCGGAAGCAGCCGATGTGATCTTGGCCGTAGGCTGCCGGCTGCAGGATTTCACCACGGGCTCCTGGACGGCTTTTTCCAAGACGGCCCGGCTGATCTCTTTAAACGTTGCCCGGCATGATGCGGGCAAGCATCGTGCCCTGCCGGTCGTGGGCGATGCGAAGCTGGGGCTTGAAGCGCTTTCCTCGGCGCTGGACGGCTACAGATCCCCAGACGAGTGGACCGCGTCAGCCAGGGAGGCCCGGAGGCGGTGGGACGTTTACGTCTCTGGCAATGTGACAGCCGGCAACCGACCCAATTCCTATGCGCAGGCGATCGGCGTGGTGAATGCGCTGTGCGATCCGCGCGACCGCATCGTCGCGGCGGCTGGCGGCCTTCCGGCGGAGGTGACCGCGAACTGGCGCACGCTCGGGATCGGCACCGTCGATGTCGAATTCGGCTTCAGCTGCATGGGCTACGAGATCGCCGGCGGCTGGGGTGCACGCATCGCCCAATGCGAGCGCGAGCCGCACCACGACACGATCGTCTTCACCGGAGACGGCTCCTATCTGCTAATGAATTCCGACATTTATTCCTCGGTACTGACGGGCAAGAAGCTGATCATCCTGGTGTTGGACAATGGCGGCTTTGCCGTGATCAACAAGCTGCAGAACAATACGGGCCAGCCGAGCTTCAACAACCTGTTCGTCGATTGCCCGACGGTTGCTGAACCCTTCCGGGTAGATTTCGAGGCTCACGCGCGGGCCATGGGGGCGATTGCCGAAACGGTTGCCGATCCGGCAGAGCTCGCCGAGGCCTTCAAGCGGGCCAAGGCGGCCGACCGGACGAGCGTGATCTGCATGACGGTCGACGCCTATGAGGGCTGGACGACCGAGGGCCATACTTGGTGGGAAGTCGGCACGCCGGCAATCTCTGAGAACCCGGACGTGACGCGTACCCATGAGGACTGGGAATCCTCCCG
>CAMLOA010000267.1 GCA_946481445.1 uncultured Devosia sp.
CCTCACTGATCTTCCTCGTCGGCGTCGTCATCCGGCACTATTTCAACACGCGCCATGCCCGCAAGGGCAACCCGCATTGGACCTGGGGCGTGGCCGTCATCCTGTTTCTCATCATCGCCTGGCTCTCCACGGCGCCCAGACTGGCTGGATCGGCCGGGGAGGAGGTGGCGTCCCGTGCGGCCGAAAGCTTTCTCGCTGCCGAGCATTTCGAGACTGCCAGCCTGACGGTGCAGACCCGCTGCGCCATGTGCCATACGGCCGAGCCGGCCTGGCCGGGAATTTTCGGTCCGCCCAGGGATGTGATCCTGGACAACGATGTCGCCATCGCCAACCGTGCAAGAGACATTGCCGTGCAGGCCGGCTATGCCCATGCCATGCCACCCGGCAATGTCACCGAGATGACCGCCGAGGAGCGGGCGCTGATCGTCGAGTGGTATCGCGAGGGGGCCGGGTCATGACGCGCACCATCCTGCGTGGCCGGGTGCTCACATTCCTCAGTGAACCGCAGGCCATCGACGACGAGTCCAGCTACCGCTACCTCTCGGATGCCGCCGTGGTGATCGAAGCCGGGACGATCACTGCCGTCGACGATTTTGCCGCCATCGACACCAGCGGCGCCGAAATCATCGACCACCGGCCTCACCTCATCCTGCCCGGCCTGATCGACATGCATCTGCACTATGTGCAGAGCCAGATGATCGCTTCCTATGCGGGCTCGCTGCTGGAATGGCTCAATACCTACACATTCGTGGAGGAGCAGAAGTTCAGCCAGCAGGGCCACGCCGACGCGGTGGCTTCGGCCTTCTATGACGAGCTCATCCGCAACGGCACCACCACGGCCGTGGCCTATTGCTCGAGCCATCCGCGCTCGGTCGATGCCTTTTTCGGCGAGGCCGAAAAGCGGAACATGCTCATGATCGGCGGCAAGGTGATGATGGATCGCAACGCGCCCGAGGCGCTGTGCGACACCGCCCAGTCGAGCTATGACGACACGAGGATGCTGATCGAGCGCTGGCATGGCCGGGGCCGCGGGCTCTATGCCATATCGCCGCGCTTCGCCATCACCTCGACGCCCGAACAGATGGAAGCCGCGCGCGCGCTCGTTGCCGAGCACCCCCAATGCTATGTGCAGACCCACCTCAGCGAGAACGACGCCGAGATCACCTATTCGATGGAGCTCTATCCGGGCTCCCCTGACTATGCCGGCATCTACGAAGACTACGGCCTGCTAGGTCCCAGGACCCTGATCGGCCACTGCATCCATCTCAACCATCGCGAGACCGCCGTCCTGGCCGAGACCGGGTCGGTGGCGGTGTTCTGCCCCACATCGAACCTTTTTCTCGGCTCGGGCCTGTTCGACCGCGAGCGGCTGGTGAAGAACGGAGTCCGCATCGGCATCGCCACCGATATCGGCGGCGGCACCAGCTATTCCATGCTGCGCACGCTGGACGAGGGCTACAAGGTGCTGCAATTGCGGGGACAGCGGCTCAATCCCTTTGCGTCGTTCTATATGGCGACGCTGGGCAATGCGCGGTCGCTGTCGCTGGAGGGAACCATCGGCGCGGTGGCGCCGGGCAATGCCGCGGACCTCGTGGTTCTCGACGCAGCAGCCACGCCGGCCATGGCGCTGCGCATGGCGACGGTGACGAGCCTGGCTGAAGAGCTGTTCCTGCTCCAGACGCTGGGTGACGACCGCGCCATCGCCGAAGTCTATGTGGCTGGCGCAAGGGCGAAGTCGACTTTAGGCGGGTTGTGAGACCCGGTTTGCTGTCCTAAACCTGTCATTGTCTTTCGTTCAGGGCCCGATTTTCCAGTCATCGTCATTGCCCGGCTTGTCCGGGCAATCCAGCGAACGCTCCGGCGCCGCATGGACCACGCGGACAAGCCGGGTGGTGACGACAGGCAGATCGCGTCCGGCCAGTTGAGAAGGCTCACATATGACCACCTACATCACGAAGTCGAACCTGTCCGTCCATCCGCTGCTGGTCGATTTCGTGGAGAAGGAAGCACTGCCAGGGCTGCCGGTCACCGCGGACCAGTTCTGGGCGGGATTTGCCAGCCTGGTAGCCCAGCATGCGCCGACCAATGCAGCCCTGCTGGCCAAGCGGGACGCCATCCAGAGCCAGATCGACGACTGGCATCGCAAGTATGGTCCGGTGTCGAGCAACCCGCAGGGCTACGAGTTCTTCCTGCGCGATATCGGCTATGTCGTGCCGGAGCCCGCCGATTTCACCATCGAGACCAGCGGCCTCGATCCGGAGATCGCCAGCATCTGCGGGCCGCAGCTGGTGGTGCCGGTTTCCAATGCGCGCTATGCGCTCAACGCTGCCAATGCCCGCTGGGGCAGCCTCTATGACGCCTATTACGGCACCGACGTCATCAGCCGCGACGGCGACCTTGCGCCGGGCAGGGGTTACAATGCCACGCGCGGCGCCGCCGTGGTGGCCGAGGCGGCGCGGTTCCTCGATGCGGCCTTTCCGCTCACCACCGGGAGCCATGCCCAGGCCACGGCCTATGTCGTGGCCGAGCAGGGCGGCATTGCCAATTTCGTCATCGACACGGCCTCGGGTCCGGCCACGCTCCAGGATGGGGCGGCCTTCGTGGGCTATGCCGGATCGGGTGACAAGGCCGAGATCGTGCTCAGGCACAACGGGCTGCACGTCATCCTGGTCATCGACAGGGCCAGCGTCATCGGCGCGGCGCATCCGGCCGGTCTCAGCGACGTGATCGTCGAGGCGGCCCTCACCACGATCCAGGACTGCGAGGATTCAGTCGCCGCCGTGGATGCGGAGGACAAGGTCGGCGTCTATCGCAACTGGCTGGGCCTGATGAATGGCACCCTGCAGGACACGTTCGAAAAGGGCGGGCGGACCGTCACCCGCAAGCTCAATGCCGATCGCGTCTATGCCGGTGTCAATGGCGACGCGCTGACGCTCAAGGGCCGCGCGCTGCTGCTGGTTCGCAATGTGGGACACCTGATGACCACCGACGCCGTTCTGTGGAACGGCAAGCCGATCGGCGAAGGGTTGATGGACGCCGCTGTGACCGTGCTCTGCGCGATGCAGGACAAGGTCAACAGCACCACGGGCGCTATCTACGTGGTCAAGCCCAAGATGCATGGTCCGGAGGAGGTGGCGTTCGCCTGCGCCATCTTTGCCTCGGTCGAGCAGTTCCTGGGCCTTGCACCCAATACGATCAAGATCGGCATCATGGACGAGGAGCGCCGGACTTCGGCCAATCTCAAGGCCGCCATCTACGAGGCGCGGCAGCGGGTCTTCTTCATCAATACCGGCTTTCTCGACCGCACTGGGGACGAGATCCACACCTCGATGGAAGCCGGGGCCGTGCTGCGCAAGGACGAGATCAAGTCAGAGCGCTGGATCGCCTCCTATGAGGATCGCAATGTGCTGATCGGGCTGGCCTGCGGCCTTTCCGGCCGGGCCCAGATCGGCAAGGGCATGTGGGCGCGGCCCGACGACATGGCGGCAATGATGGCGTCCAAGTCGGCCCATCCGAATGCCGGCGCCAATACCGCCTGGGTGCCCTCTCCCACGGCCGCGACCCTGCATGCATTGCATTACCACCAGGTCGACGTGTTCGAGGCCCAGAGACGCCGGCACAACCAGCCGGTGCCGCCGCTCAGCGACTTGTTCTCCATGCCGGTGCAGGTTCCGTTCTCGCTCAGCCGCGAGGAGATCACCCGCGAGCTGGAAAACAACGCGCAGGGCATTCTCGGCTATGTGGTGCGCTGGGTGCAGCAGGGCGTGGGCTGCTCCAAGGTGCCCGACATCAACAATGTCGGCCTGATGGAAGACCGCGCGACCTGCCGCATCTCGTCCCAGGCCGTGGCCAACTGGCTGCGGCATGGCCTGGTGTCGCGCGACGAGGTGACGGCCACCTTCGAGCGCATGGCGGCGGTGGTGGACCGGCAGAACGCGGACGATCCGCTCTACCGGCCGATGTCGGAAAACTTCCAGTCCGTCGCCTTCCAGGCAGCGCTCGACCTCGCCCTCAAGGGCGCCGACCAACCCAGCGGCTATACCGAACCGCTGCTGCATGCGGCGCGGCGCAAGGTCAAGGCGCGGGACGGAAAGGCCTAAGCAAAAGCCCGCCTTTCGGCGGGCTTTCTCATTCATTGGCAGGTGAAGCTCTCGTGGCTCTTCTCGTCGCCTCCGGTGTAGCGGGCGATGAGCGGGTGCGGGCAGAGCTTGCGGGTGATAC
>CAMLOA010000268.1 GCA_946481445.1 uncultured Devosia sp.
GAGTTTCCTTGGGAGTAAGCCCATCCCACACCCTCGATGTCACCCCCGCGAAAGCGGGGACCTCCATTTCCGGTGCCGGTAAGTGAACAGGGGTTCCCGCTTTCGCGGGAATGACACGGTGGTGGCAATGGCTCGCTCTCATTCCGCCGCCTCCACCGCATGCCCGGCCATGGCGCCGCGATGGCCTTCGGACCGCCGGGTCTCGCAATGGTCGGTGTCCGAACACACGAACATGTGGCCGCCGCGGTCATCAAGGATCACTTCATCCAGATAGACCCCCTCTGCGCCACACAGCGCGCAGGGCTGCTCGAACTGCTGGATTTCGAACGGATGGTCCTCGAAATCGAGGCTGACCACCTCCGTCCAGGGCGGCACCGCATAGATGCGATGTTCGCGGCCGGCGCCGAACAACTGCAGCGCCGCGCTCATATGCATCTTGGGGTTGTCGAATTTGGGCGTCGGCGAAGGGTCCATCACATAGCGCCCTTCGACCTTGACCGGGTAGGCATAGCTGGTGGCGATGCGGCCGTGGCGGGCGATATCCTCATAGAGCTTGACATGCATCAGCCCATATTCTTCGAGCGCATGCATCTTTCGCGTCTCGGTCTCGCGCGGTTCGAGGAAGCGCAGCGGCTCGGGAATCGGCACCTGGTAGACCAGCACCTGCCCTTCCTGCAGCGTCTGCTCGGGGATGCGGTGGCGAGTCTGGATGATGGTTGCCGCGCTCGTGCTGGTGGTGGTTGCCACCTGCGCCACCTTGGCGAAGAAGGCGCGGATGGAGACGGCATTGGTCGTGTCATCGGCGCCCTGGTCGATGACCTTGAGCACGTCGTCCGGCCCGATGATTGACGCCGTGACCTGCACGCCGCCCGTGCCCCAGCCATAGGGCATGGGCATTTCGCGGGAACTGAATGGCACCTGGTAGCCGGGGATGGCAATGCCCTTGAGGATGGCCCGCCGGATCATCCGCTTGGTCTGCTCGTCGAGATAGGCAAAGTTGTATTGCGGCAGGGCGGTCATGACAACACCTCGCGGGGAGCTAACCCACCCACGGTGTCATTCCCGCGAAGGCGGGAATCTCCGTTTGCGGTAGCGGGAAAGGAAACAGGGGTTCCCGCCTGCGCGGGAATGACGCGGCGAGATGGCTTTGGCTCGATCAGGCCAAGCGAGTGGAGCGCCACCTCCCCTTTGATGGGGGCGGCTCGGAGGGGGTGGGGCCACACCCACGAAATCACGTTCATCACTCGGCCGCCTCCTGCATCTCGGCCACCGTCTCGTGCTCAGCCCGCATCCGCCGGATCAGGTCGAGCTCGGCCTGGAAGTCCACATAGTGCGGCAGCTTGAGATGCTCGACGAAGCCGGTCGCCTGCACATTGTCGGAGTGGGAAATGACGAACTCCTCGTCCTGCGCCGGGGCGACAATGTCCTCGCCGAATTCGCGCGCCCGCAGGGCCCGGTCGACCAGGGCCATGGCCATGGCCTTGCGCTCGGCCTGCCCGAACACCAGCCCATAGCCGCGGGTGAACTGCGGCGGCACCTTGGCCGAGCCCTTGAACTGGTTGACCATCTGACATTCGGTGACGCGGACGCGGCCAAGGTTCACGGCAAAGCCCAGTTCGGGCACATCGAACTCGACATCCACCTCGCCAATGCGGATTTCGCCGACGAACGGATGCGTGCGGCCATAGCCGCGCTGGGTCGAGTACCCCAAAGCCAGCAGGAACCCCTCGTCGCCGCGCGCCAACGCCTGCAGGCGCAGGTCGCGATCCAGCGGGAAGTCCAGCGGCTCGCGCGTCAGGTCGCCGACTTCGCGGTCCGGATCGGTCGCGCCATCGGGCTCCATCAGCCCCTGTCGGCCCAGCATGTCGGTCACGCGCGGTGCCGGCTCGGCATTGGCCTCACGGGTCAGTGGCGCGGCCACCTCGCCTGTCACAATGCCGGGGTCGAGCAGGCGATGGGTATAGTCGAAGGTGGGTCCCAGCAACTGGCCCCCGGGCAGGTCCTTGAACGTCGCCGAAATGCGCCGCTCGATCTGCATGGCGCCGGTATCGATGGCCCGCGAATAGCCGAAGCGCGGCAGCGTGGTGCGATAGGCACGCACCAGGAAGATAGCCTCGATCAGGTCGCCGCGCGCCTGCACCAGCGCCAAAGCCGCCAGTTCCTTGTCATACAGCGAGCCCTCGCCCATGGCGCGGTCCACGGCGAGGCCGAGCTGCTCGATGATCTGGTCGAGCCGCAAGGCGGGCACCGAGCGGTCGCCGCGCCGGCGGTCGGCCAGCAGCGCATGGGCATTGGCGATGGCGGCTTCCCCGCCCTTGACGGCAACGTACATGTCAGTGTCCTTCCGAAATGCGGGTGGTGCGCGGCAGGCCCATCACCTGGCCATCGGCCACCAGCAGCAGGTCCACCCCGCGCGGGAACAATTCGCGATTGCTGCCCCATTGCGCGACGAAATCCCCGGGCAGGCCGATGGGGCTGATATGCCCATGGTCCTTGATGCCCGGCCCGCGGGTGATCAGTTCCAGACCTCCGCTCAGCGCCTCGACCACCAGCACGATGGTGGTGGATCGATCGGGATATTCCTGCGTGCCGAGCGCGAACTGGTCGAAGCGCGGCAGGTGGCTTGCACTGGTCGCAAAGGCGAATGCCGCCCTGCCCGGCTCGCGCACGACTGGGGCGCTGGTGTGAAAATTGATGAAGTCCAGCACGGCCGCATCGGCCCGCAGCACGTCGTCGAGCCATATGCTGGTATCGTGGTCGCTCAAGGTTAGCACTACGCTAGCCAATTCGGGTGAAATGCTGCTCTTGATCGAATGGGGTGTGACGAGTTTTTGCACCGTTCCCGGGTTGGCCAACGCGTTCATGATGGCGCGAAATGCTGTCTGCGCCTCGAGCACCGGTTGGGAAAATCCACCGTCCAGACCAATATCCATCTCAGTTGTCCCCGCGCACCATGGTGAAGAAATCGACCCGCGTCGCCGCCGCCTCGGCGCGGCGCTTGTCGTCCGTCTCTGCCGCAAGGGCCTGTAATGGCTCGATGATTTCGCGCTGCACCCGGTCCGGTTCGCGCTGCCACAGGGCATCGATGATGGCGATGGCCTCGGCCTTGGCCGTGTCGCGGCCCAGGTTATACCCGTGCCCCACTTCCCCGGTTACAATGCGCACGCTGGCCCGCGTCACGCTGGCTTCGCCCAGGTTGAATGGGGCGCCGCCACCGCCAGCCCGGCCGCGCACCATGACCAGCCCGGTCTCGGGGCCGCGCACCCTGGTGTGGTCCGGCTTGGGTTCATAGCGGTCCCAGAGTTCTGCCAAGGCGCGGGCGGGCGCGGCGGCGAGCGTATCGAGCACCTGCTTGCGGGCGCTGTTGTCCACCAAAGGAGAAGCGTGCATGTCAGCCTCTTTGCAAATCGCCAATAGTTGTCTAATGAACTAGACAACTATTGGCCTCATCCCGTCCCTACGCCTCTCGTGTGAAAATGCAATGACAGTCTTGACCGATGTTTCCGGTGGCGTGGCCCTGTGGCGGCAGATTGCCGATGCCATTCGCCTCGATGTCGTCGGCGGGAAGCTGGCCAGCGGGGATCGCCTGCCCACCGAAGCCATTCTGGCGCAACGTTTTTCTGCCAATCGTCATACGGTCCGGCGCGCCCTGGCCGCCTTGGCCCAGGAGGGCGTGGTAGCGGCAGAGCAGGGGCGTGGCACCTTTGTGCGCAGCGCCCGGCGCCTGAGCTACCCCATCGGCCGTCGCACCCGTTTCCGTGAGGGCCTGGCCGGGCAGGCCAGGACCCTGACCACGCAGCGCCTGGCTGATCGGATCGAGAATGCCACGGCCACGATCGCCGAGGCCCTCGGTCTCAAGCCCGGCGCCAAGGTGGTTCGGATCGACGGCATTTCATCGGCGGACGGCAAGCCGCTCTCTCGGGCAACCACCTGGCTCGACTATCGCCGCTTCGCCGATTTTCCGACCCGGCTCTCGGCAGCCGGCTCATTCACCGCGGCCTTTGCCGGCTATGGCATTTCCGACTATTCCCGCGCGTCCACCCGCATTTCGGCCCGCCATGCCGATGTCGAGGAAACCAAGCTGCTCGGCCTGTCGCCGGGAGCGATCCTGCTGGTCTCGGAGGCGGTGGACGTGGATGAATCCGGCAACCCGATCTCCTATGCCCTCAGCCGCTTTCCGGCCGAGCGCATGGACTTGGTGGTCTAGGCGC
>CAMLOA010000269.1 GCA_946481445.1 uncultured Devosia sp.
TGGTCGCGGCTGCCGATATCTCGGTGGAATGAGTATGTCGGAGCAAGCCAGCCCACCGAGTGCTCGCTTCCCCTGGAGTCAGGACGGCCTCGCCGGCCTGACCCTGGTGGCCTTCGGCATGATCATGTTCTGGGCCGGCCTGGAGCTCCCCTTCGTCACCAGAAGTGGCGGCGTCGGCTCCGGGCTGCTGCCGCGACTGCTGGCGGGACTGATCGTCCTGCTGGGGGCTGCCCAGCTCGTGCTCGCCTATCGCAATCCAGGCCCTGGCACAGGCAGCTGGCCTCTGGGCCGGTTTCTCCCGGTCTTTGCCGGCGTCATCGCCTTCGCGCTCACCATTCGCGGCTCGGCAATCGGGCCTGTGGTGATCCCACCCCTCGGCATGGCGGTTGCCGCCCCCCTGGCCATCGTCTGCTCGGGCCTTGCCGCCAAGGAAGCGCGGATCGGCGAATTGCTGGTCTTTGCGCTCGTCCTGACCGCCTTCTGCGTCGGCGTCTTCCGATATGGACTGGGCCTGTCCATCCCCGTGGCGCCATGGTTGATTGGATTCTGAGATGTTTGATGTCTTCGCCAATCTTGGGCTCGGCTTCACCGTCGCCCTCACCCTCAAGAATGTCGGCCTGTGTTTCCTCGGTTGCCTGATCGGCACCCTGGTGGGCGTGCTGCCCGGCGTCGGCCCGGTTGCCACCATCGCCATTCTCTTGCCGGTGACGCTGTCGCTTGACCCGACAGGAGCGCTCATCATGCTGGCCGGCATCTATTATGGCGCCCAGTACGGCGGCTCGACGACGGCCATCCTGGTCAATATTCCGGGCGAAGCCACTGCTGTCGTCACCGCCCTCGACGGCCACCAGATGGCGCGCAACGGCCAGGGTGGCCTGGCGCTTGGCCTCGCCGCGATCGGGTCCTTCATCGCTGGCACGGTTGCCACCATCGTCATCGCTGCGGTCGGCGTGCCGATGACCCGGTTCGGACTATTGTTCGGACCTGCCGAGTACTTCTCCCTGATGATCATGGGGCTCGTCCTTGCCGTCGTGCTCGCGCATGGCTCGATCCTCAAGGCCGTCTCGATGATCGCCGTGGGCGTGCTCCTGTCCTGCATCGGGGCCGACATGGAGACCGGCAGGGAACGCATGACTTTCGATCTACCGCTGCTGCATGACGGCATCGAATTCGTGGTCATCGCCATGGGCGTCTTCGGCTTTGCCGAGATATTCAAGAACCTTGCCGATCCCGAGAAGCGGGACGTCGTCAGGGGGTCCATCGGCCGGCTCTGGCCGACCTGGGCCGAACTCAGGCAGAACCTTGCCCCCATGCTGCGCGGCACTGCCCTCGGTTCGATCCTGGGCGTGTTGCCCGGCAACGGGGCCATCCTCGGCCCCTTCGCCAGCTATGCGGTGGAGAAGCGTCTCTCGCCGACGCCCGAGCGGTTCGGCAAGGGCATGCCCGCTGCCGTGGCGGGGCCCGAATCGGCGAACAATGCCGGCGCCCAGACCTCGTTCATTCCCTTGCTCACCCTGGGCCTGCCGCCCAATGCCGTGATGGCGCTGATGGTTGGGGCCATGATGATCCAGGGGATCGTACCCGGCCCGCAGGTGATCGAACGCAGCCCGGACCTGTTCTGGGGGCTGATTGCCTCGATGTGGATCGGCAACCTGATGCTGGTTGTCATCAACCTGCCCCTGATCGGCCTGTGGGTGAAGCTGCTGCAGATCCCGTACCGCCTGCTGTTCCCCGGCATCGTGGTCTTCTGCTGCATCGGCCTGTTCTCGATCTCCAACGACTCTGCCCAGGTCATCATGGCGGCGCTCTTTGGTCTGGTCGGCTATGGCCTGTTCAAGCTGGGCTTCGAGCCGGCACCCCTGGCGCTCGGTTTCGTGCTCGGTGATCTGCTCGAGCAGAAGTTGCGCCAGGCCCTGATCATCTCCAATGGCGACCCAACCACCTTCCTGCGCTCGCCGCTGTCCGCGGCCCTGCTAATGGTCGGCGTGATTGCGCTGGTCCTGGCCGTCCTGCCGGCCATCAGGAAGTCGCGGGACGACGTGTTCGTCGAAAATACCTGATCATCTGCCGCCGGGCCTGGTCCCGGCGGCGCCTATCCCGGGTTGCGCCAGCTCTGGATCAGCCGGTCCACGAACTGCTGGGCCGGTGGGGAGAGGCTGAAATTGCGGCGCTTGATGATGCCGATGGTTCGGGACACGGACGGAGACTTCAGCGGCCGGGTCGTGATGATGGGGTGACCGCCCATCGGAGTTGCCAGCCGCGGCAGGACCGAAATGCCTAGCCCCGCCTCGACGAAGCCGAGCGATGTCGACAGGTGCGTCGTCTCGAAGAACCAGTTGATCTTGAGGTTGTGGCGAGCGAGGGCAGCATCCAGGAGGGTGCGGTTGCCGCTGGACCGATCGACGGTGATCAGACGATGCCCGTGAAGGTCGGCCCACTCCACCTCGTCCTTTTCCATCAGCGGATGGTCCTTCAGCGCTGCTAGCACAAACGGATCTTCTCCCAGGGGAAGGAATTCGAGCTCGCCGCTGCCGGCGCCCATGAAATTGATGCCGAACTCGGCTTCTCCGCGAGACACCGCATCGACGCCGGCATTAGCCGTCAGGTCGAGCACCCGAATGCGCACGTCGGGATAGTCGGCATTGAAGGCCCGGATGAAGGAGGGGAGGAAGTAAAAGGCCGCGGTGGGCAGGCAGGCCATGGTAATCAGGGCCGCCCGGCGCACCCCCACGTCGCGGAAGGAGAACAGAGAGGCGTCGAACTCGTCGATCAGGCGGCGCGCCAGCGGTTCGAGCTCCCGGCCAATCGCCGTTGGCGTGACTTGGCGTGTGGTCCGCTGGAAGAGCTGCGCGCCCACGGCCTGTTCGAGCTTCTGTATGCGCCGCGACAGGGCTGGCTGGGACATGTTGAGCACATCCGCCGCCCGCCGGAAGTTCGACAACTCCATCAGGACGATGAAGGCTCGCAAATCCAGCGTGTCACAGTTGAAGATCATAGCGGCACTCCACCTCTGCCGGGGTCATCGTCGCAAGGCCCTGCCGGACTAGCAAATATCTCCATCAGCACCAGATGTCTGCTTCTAGCTGAGTTGAGCCAAGAACTGTCATTCTGCTATCGGCCCCCTCAATTAGCCATCGATAGCAGGCTGCGCGGCTGCGACCTGGTCGAACAAGATCGATACGCTGGTGACCGGTCATGACACTCGTGGCAGGGCGATGGTGATCCGGCAGAAGTCCGGCCGACCGGCACGGTTTGAGGTCACAACAGACGCCAGGACGAGTTTGCTGGCATGGCCCGAAGGGCGAGGGGGCTCGGTAGAGGACTTCGCCTTTCCCAGGCGAGCCAACCCAAACGGTCACTTGAACACCAGGCAATATGCCCGGTTGGTGGATGAATGGGTGATCGCAATTGATTAGCGGCCTCACTAAAGGTGAGGCCGCGCGCGATGACATCGGCAAGCACGGTGTCCGGTTCGATCTCCGGAACCGGAAAATTGGCCGTCACGTGTCATGTCCTGTCCAGGAAGCCATCGTCGATGGGCCCCAGATCGGAAGTTCAACCCACCACCCCATTGGGAGCCCAAGAATGGACACTCCTTTGCAGGGGTTGCGAATGCGTGGTCTTGGGCGGCAAAACAGCTTTACTGCCTGCCAGATCGGAAATGGATGGGCAGCGAAACCGGTCCGGCGCTTTGCTCATCCTGGGTCAGAGCGACGTATCGAGTGGGGGCAGACCGGCACGCGTGCGGATCGCGGCCTGGCTCTCTGCTGCCTGAGCGAGGATTTCTCGAACCTCTACTCCGACCAGCGCGCCAGCCTGCTTTCGAATGCGGCCGTCGACGATCACCGTATCGACATTGGATGGCAGCCCGTGCTGGACCAGTTGAAACGTCATGTTGGTGTTGGCCGCCGGGAGCATGTTGAGAGCGTCTGTACGCACGGTGATGATGTCTGCCCGCTTGCCGGGGGTCAGCGAACCGACCTGATCACCAAGCCCGAGAACATTGGCGCCGCCACGAGTGCCGATTGCGAGCGCGTCTCGGTAGCTAAGAAGCCATTGCGGCGCGGCCTGCACGATGCCCATCAGGTTGGGATTGTTGGCCTGCTGGATGCGGCCGGCGTTCACAATGGTGCGAAGCATGGCGAACGGATCGGCTGGAGTCTGCGCGG
>CAMLOA010000270.1 GCA_946481445.1 uncultured Devosia sp.
CATGTCACAGGCTCCGAGCCGATCCTTAACTTGACTATCATATTCATAATAATAGAAGGGGG
Organism: uncultured Devosia sp.; assembly: GCA_946481445.1. The sequence continues at coordinate 63 of CAMLOA010000270.1, forward strand.
GGTGACGCGGCCTCTGTCCGCCGAGATCCAGGGATGGGATATGGCCCCGATGTTCTTCACCGCCACGCTGCTGTCGCGCCGCCAGCTGACGGCCGGCATGGTGCGGCTTACCTTCGGCGGCGAGGGGTTGGCGGGTTTCGCCTCCACAGGGATTGGCGACGAATACCTGCGACTCTTCTTCCCCAACGAGACCACGGGTCGTCTGCACCTTCCCCACATCACCGAGGATGGCCGCTGGACCTATCCCGATGGCCAGGACGCCATCCGGTGCTCCACCTATACCGTTCGCCACCATCGTCCCGATCGGGGCGAGGTCGATATCGACTTTGTCATTCACCCCGGTGGCCTTGCCAGCGAATGGGCACAGCGCGCGCAACCGGGCGATGAGATCACCCTCAACCGCCCGCGCGGCCTGTACAATCGGCCAGCCGATGCCGTCTGGCAGTTGCTGGTGGCCGATGCGACCGGCCTGCCCGCTCTGAGCCGGATCATCGAGGGCACGCCCGCCCATATCCAGTCCCGCATATTCGTCGAAGTGGCCGAACCGGAGCACCAGCTGGACTTGCCCGAACATCCGGGGATGACGGTCACCTGGCTGACCCGAAGCGGTAACGGCGTGGCGCCCAGCCGCATGGCCGAGATCGTGAGATCAGTGCCGCTCCCGTCCACGCCGGGATACATTTGGGCAGCCGGTGAACAGAAGGCCGTGCGGGCCATCCGCAAGTTCATACGGCAGGACCTCAGGCTACTGGCCGGACGATACGAGCTGGTGGGCTACTGGATAGCCAATGGAGAGGCATGGGACGCCCGCTGGGAAGCACTGCCGGCTGCGGTCAAGGACGCCATCGCTGCCGGTTGGGACTCGGGGCGAGACCCCGAACTGGTGCGTGATGAGTATGAGGCCACGCTGGAAGAGTTCGGGCTCTAGGCATTCGCCGGCCAGGCGTCAGCGCGCGGCGTAGCGCCGCTCCTTGGCCGCGATGCGGGTGCCGAGCACCCGATCGCGCCCGGCGGCCTTGGCGCCGTAGAGCATCTCGTCGGCCACCGCGATGATCTCGGCAGCGCTGCGATGCAGGTTGTCGGGCATGTAGGTCGCAACGCCGACGCTGGCGGTGACATAGCCGCGTTCGCTGGCGGCATGGGGAATCCGGGCGGCGGCCAGTTCGCGCCGGAACGTCTCGGCGACCTGGTAGGCACCATCCTCGTCGGTGTCGGGCAGGATGGCGGCGAACTCTTCCCCGCCATAGCGCGCCGGAACGTCCGCCGGGCGCTTGAAACTCGATTTGAGACGCTGGGCGACCTGACGCAGGCATTCGTCGCCCTCAGGGTGGCCATAGCGGTCGTTATAGGCCTTGAACCGGTCAATATCGATGATGAGCAGGCTGAGCGGCGTGCCGGTCCGGGCGGTGCGGCGCACTTCGCTTTCGATTGCGTCGTCGAAGGCGCGCCGGTTCAGCAACCCGGTCAGGGAATCGGTGCGCACCAGGTGCTTGAGCTGGTCGGTGGCCGAATGCAGGGCCAGTTCGGCCTGCTTGAGGCGTGTCACGTCCGAGACCACCACCATGGTCGAGCCATTGCTGGTCGGCCGCGTGCGCAATTGCAGCCAGCGGCCGTCGAACAGGGCGATCTCCTCTTCGCTCTCCCGGTTGAGATTGGCGGTGATTTCGGCGACCCACTTGTCCGGATCCTCCTGCGGCACCGAAAGCTGTTCTCCGGTCTCAACCACAAAGCGCAGGATCTGGCTGATATGTACGCCGGGCTGGCGGAACTCACCCGTATAGGGGAAGCTGTCGCGATACTGCTGGTTGCAGAACACCAGCCGCCCCGACACATCGAACATGGCCAGCCCGTCAGACATCTCGGCCAGAGCGTAGGACAGCATGTCCCGGCTTTCGATCAGGTCGGTGCGCAATTGCTTGTCGGCGGTGATATCGCGCGTAACGCCTGCCAGGCCGATAATTTGCCCGGCCGCGTCGTGCAGTGGCACCTTGGACGTGTGGAACCAGCGAAGCTGGCCGTTGTGATCGGCCAGTTGTTCTTCCCGGTCCAGCATGGGAACACCAGCGGCCAGGATGCGCTGTTCGTCCTCGAACAGAGCTCGCGCACGTTCGGGAGACGCAAGATCAAAGTCGGTCCGGCCGATCATCTCGGCGGGATCATGGAAACCGTGCAGTTCCGCAACGGCCAGGTTCACCGCGGCAAATCGGCTATTGGCGTCCTTCACATAGGCATAGTCCGGCGATTGGGCCAGCGCTGCTGCCAGCAGGTCCCGTTCGGCCGCCAGGCGCCGCGCCTGCATGATGACAAGCGCCGACAGTGCCGTCGCGGCAAGGTTGAGTATGGCCAGCGGCCCGCTCACAGTCACCAGCATGGGCCAGTAGTTGGACCAGGGTTGGGTGAAAGCGGGCATGACGAGATTGACGGCCGCAACAAGCCCGGCCAGGGCCAGTGCGTGCCACAGGCGCGCCTGCTGGTCGCGCAGCACGAAGCGCAGACCCAGCGCCAGCAGGACGGTCAGCACGATGCTGATCGATCCGCCGACCAGCCCCGCGCCACCCATGCCAAGCCGCCAGCCGAGCGCCATTAGGGCTGTGACGGCGGCAGCAACCGGGCCGCCGAGGAAGGCGGAGAGCGCCAGAAGCGTTCCCCGCAGGTCAGCAAAGCGCCCGGCGGAAATTTCGGCCGTCATCAGCATGGTGGCAACCGTGCCCATGCCCATGGCGAGGCCGAAGAGCAGGGCCCGGGTCGGTCCGGGGAGGTCGCGCAGCCAATAGCGTGCATGCGCCCAGCCCAGCACAAACAGGGCTACGACGGCCAGGTTCCCAACCAGGATCTGCCAGTGTGACGTCACGGGCCACCATGCTTCCATCAGCCTGCCGGCCCTGTCCCTCTCGGGACAAAATACCGGATTATCGAGCATTGATAGCAGGCAAGGGTTTGCCAATCCTGAATCGGAACGATCTATTCCGATGTCGGCAAGGTGGCCTTTGGTGACTATTCGGCAGCGACTCGCAAGTCTTCGAGCATGATGAAGATGGCCCGGTCCCGCACCTGAATGGGATAGGTCTGCACCTGACCCTCATCGGCACCCTGCGCCTTGCCAGTGGCCAGGTCGAAGACCCAGTTATGCAGCGGACAGGTGACGGACGCGCCGTGCACGATACCTTCGCTCAACGGCCCATTCTTGTGAGGGCAGCGGTTTTCCATGGCATAGACCTGGTCGTCCACGGTGCGAAACACCGCAATCTTGCCAAGAGGCGAGTTGACGCAGCGGGCGCCGCGGCGGGGGATGGCATCGATGGTGCCGATTTCGATCCACTCGGTCATTTCTGTCTCCCTTACTCGGCCGCAACCGGCATGCCGAACTCGGCCATGGCGGCAAATTCATGGGCGTCCTTACCGTTGACGCGTTCTTCCCAGGGGTCGACCTGAGCGAAGGTCTGCGAATAGACAAACCGCTCGAAATAGTGGCGACGCTTGGCCAGGTCATCGACGATATTGGCCTTTATGGACGGCGTGCCGACCCGCTTGGCCCACTTGTAGATGCGCTCGAGATAGCGGCCCTGTTCGCGGTAGAGCTGGGTCAGCGCCACGATGATCTCGAGCGCTTCGTCCTCGGTATCGGCATGGCAGAGCAGTTCGGTGCCCTTGATGTCGATGCCAGCGGCGCCGGCAAAGTGGATGTCATACCCGCTGTCGACGCAGACCACGCCGATATCTTTGCACGTTGCCTCGGCACAGTTGCGCGGGCAGCCCGAGACCGCCAGCTTGACCTTGGCCGGGGTCCAGGCGCCCCACATGAATTTTTCGAGGCGTATACCCAGGCCGGTGGAGTCCTGCGTGCCGAAGCGGCACCAGTCCGACCCGACGCATGTCTTGACGGTACGCAGCCCCTTGGCATAGGCGGCACCCGAAACCATGCCGGCGGCGTTGAGGTCCGCCCATACCGCGGGCAAGTCTTCCTTCTTGACCCCCAGCAGGTCGATGCGCTGGCCACCGGTGACCTTGACCGCCGGTATCTGGAACTTGTCGGCCACGTCGGCGATTGCGCGCAGTTCCTTGGGGTTGGTCATGCCGCCCCACATGCGCGGCACCACC
>CAMLOA010000271.1 GCA_946481445.1 uncultured Devosia sp.
CCCTTGAGCGCGTCGGCGCGCGGGTCGCGGACGCGGTAGACGCGGTGCCCGAAGCCCATCAGCCGCTCGCCCCGCGCCAGGGCCGCGGCGATCCAGCTCTCGGCATTGTCGGGCATTCCGACCGCGTCGAGCATGTCGAGCACCGGCCCCGGGGCGCCGCCATGCAGCGGTCCCTTGAGGGCGCTGAGGGCCGCCAGCACCGAGGAGGCGAGCCCGGCCTGGGTTGAGGCAACCACGCGCGCCGCGAAGGTGGAGGCGTTGAGCCCATGGTCGGCCACTGTCATGAGATAGCGATCGAGGCCAGCCGCCCGGTCGGGGCCTGGAACCTGACCCGACAGCATGTAGAGGGCATCGGCCGCATGGCTCGTGGCACCGCCGGGGGCGATCGGCCGCATGCCACGGCGCAGCCGGAGCAGGGCGGGCAGGAATACCGCTGGCGCCGCCACGAGCTCCAGAGCCTCGCCGATGCTGCTACCATCGCCCAGCCGCGCCATCAGCGCCCGCAGGCCATCCACGGGCGGCAGCGACGCCAGGGCCTCCGCGCCATCGATATGGCGGAACACCGAGCCCCGTGCGTCCGCAAGGGCTGCGGGCAGATCGTCCGGCAGCGGCAGGAAGCCATCGAACAGCAGGCCCACCACATCCTCGTAGGTACTGCTGGCCACCAGGTGGTCCAGCGACACGCCCCGCACGATCAGCCGGCCATTGGCGCCATCGACATCGGACAGCACGGTTTCTGCCGCCACCACGTCTTCAAGGCCATTTCCCATCATTCGACCTCCTGTCGTTGTTGCGACGAGGGTAGACCTGCTGATATTGACGTCAATCTTGACCATTTGGATCAATGTCATGGACTGGCTTTCGGCAACCGAGGCACTGGCTCTGCTGGGCACGCAGCCGCAGACCCTTTACGCCAATGTCAGCCGCGGCCGGATCAAGGCCCGGCCGGACCCGGCCGACAGCCGCCGCAGTCTCTATCGAGGTGACGACGTGCGCCGCCTGGCGCATCGGGCCGCCGGCCGGCGCAAGCAGGAAGCCGTGGCAGCCCAGGCGATGCATCTGGGCGAACCGGTGCTCCCGAGCGGGATATCCACGGTGAGTGACGGAAAGCTGCTCTATCGGGGCAGGGACGCCGTGGACCTGGCCGAGACCGCGACGCTCGAGGAGGTCGCCGCGCTGCTATGGCGTTCACCGGTCTCGCTGCCGGACGTCTCGCTGCCGGCCGGAGGCACTGGCCTGTCGGCGGCTTTTGCCGCCATCGCTGGACAGGCCGCCATGCTGCGGCCCGTGCCCGGACGATCCGACACTCTGCTTGCCCCCGAGGCGGCAAACGTATTCGCGACCATGGCCGCCGCATTCTGCGGACCCGGGGAGGGACAGGCCCTGCATCTGCGGCTCGCCAGTCACTGGGCGAGGCCGGGCGCCGCCGACGCCATCCGCCGCGCGCTGGTACTGCTGGCCGATCACGAGCTCAATGCTTCCGCCTTCGCGGCGCGGGTTGCCGTCTCGACGGGCGCCTCGCTCTGGGCGGGGACGCTATCGGGCCTGGCTACGCTAACCGGCCCGCGCCATGGTCTGGCGTCGCGGGAGGTCGGTGCCCTGGCGCAGGATATTGGCGCCAGCGCCGAACGGGCCGAGCCAGCCCTGCGCGACTGGCTGGACGAGGGCAGGGCGGTTCCCGGCTTCGGCCATCCGCTCTATCCGGCTGGCGACCCGCGCTGTATCGCGCTGTTGGGTGCCTTCGAGCCACCCCCGGCCTTCGCGGCCTATCGCCGGGCAGGCGAGACCCTTACCGCCGACGCAGCCAATGTCGATTTTGCCCTGGCAGCGCTGACGGCGCGCTTCGACCTGCCTGCCGATGCCGGCCTTACCCTGTTTGCGCTGTCGCGCAGCGTGGGCTGGCTGGCCCATATGATCGAGCAGATCGGCTCGGGCCAGCCGATCCGCCCGCGCGCCCGCTATACCGGGCCGTCTGGCTAGGCCGCTTCCGGCGCCCGGACCAGGTGCGTACCCAGCAGTTCCCCGAACAGGTTCTTGGGGTCTTTGACGTCCGGTATCAGGTCCAGCAGGCGGCGGTTTCCGGCCGTCAGGTCATGCACCAACCGCAGCGCCGAGAAATCTTCGACGGCAAAGCCGACCGAGTCGAAAACGGTAATGTCGTTGTGACCGGTGCGGCCATCCTTGACCCCAGCCAGGACTTCCCAAAGCTCGGCAACCGGATAGTCGGCGGGCGCCTGCTGGATCTCGCCTTCCACCCTGGTCTGCGGGGTGAACTCGACGAAGTACTTGCCGACCGCCAGAACGTCCGCGTTCAGCTCGGTCTTGCCCGGGCAATCGCCGCCAATGGCGTTGACATGCGTGCCGGGACTGAGCATGCCGGCGTCAACCACCGACACCTTGCCCTTCACGGCCGTGCACACCGTCACGATATCGGCGCCATGCACGGCCTCGGCGACGCTGGCCGAACGCACCAGCTTCATGCCGAAGCCGCGCGCATTGGCCATGAACTTGTCGATCGCTGCCGGATCGGGGTCATAGACCCGGATTTCGGTGATCCCCAGCATGGCCTGGAAGGCCAGAGCCTGAAATTCGGACTGGGCGCCGGCGCCCACCAGGGCCATCACCTTGCTGTCGGGCCGTGCCAGCAGCTGCGCCGCAAAGGCAGAGGTCGCGGCGGTGCGCAGGGCCGTGAGCAGCGTCATCTCGCTGATGAGCAGGGGATAACCGGTCGCCACATCGGCCAGCACGCCGAATGCGGTAACCGTCAGCTTACCCGATTTGGGGTTGGCCGGATGGCCGTTGACATATTTGAAGCTGTATTGATGGCCGTCCGAAGTGGGCATGAGCTCGATCACGCCCACCTTGGAGTGACTGGCCACGCGCGCCGATTTCTCGAACTCTCCCCAGCGGGAGAAATCGTGCCGGATGTAGCTGGCAAGCTGGGTCAGGAACCGGTTCATGCCGGTGGATTGAACCAGCCTCCTCATGTCCTCGATGCCGATGAACTGGGTCACTTTGGCCTCCTCAGGCGTCCTAGATCGATGAAATGGTTTCGGTGACGGCGGCGCGATTGGCCTGCCGCGGCATGATCTGGCGGCCAAAGGCGCTCGCCGCCAGGTCGACCAGGAGCCGGGCACTCATGCCGGCATGGTCGAGAAACGGGTTGAGTTCGACGATATCGAGCGATCCCATGGCGCCGCTGTCATGGATCATCTCCATCACCAGATGCGCCTCGCGGAAGGTGAGCCCGCCGGCCACCGGGGTCCCCGCTCCCGGAGCCAGGGAAGGATCCACCACGTCCACGTCGAAACTGACATGCAGATGGCCGCCCACGGCGGTGACGCGCTCGAGCACTGCGCGCATCAGCGCCACCACGCCCATCTCGTCGATGCGGCGCATGTCGATGACGTCGACGCCCCGCTGCTCCAGCAGCTGCCGCTCCGGCCGGTCGATGGAGCGCGCGCCGAAAATGGTGACGTTGCGGGCGTCCACCGCCCCGCGCCAGTCACCGTCAAATTCGGCGCCGAAATCCGGCTCGCCGCACAGCAGGGCCAGCGGCATGCCGTGAATATTGCCGGTTTCCGACGTCGCAGGCGTGTTGAAATCGCCGTGGGCATCCACCCACAGCACGAAGAGCGGCTTGCCGATGGCCGCGCAATGGCGCGCCACGCCCGAAATGGTGCCCATGGAGAGGCTGTGGTCGCCGCCGATGAATACGGGCATGTGCCGGTTGCGCAGGGCCGCCAGCGCCTGTTCGCTGCTCTGACGCGCCAGCGCGATCACCTCTGCCTTGCGCTCGTCCGACAGCCGCCAGGGCGTGCCGCCGAGCGGGCGGCCCGACCAGGTGATATCGCCGCGATCGTTGACCGTATGGCCCAGCGTCGCCAGCGTTTCGGTCAGCCCGGCAACCCGCAGCGCTTCCGGCCCCATGCCGCAGCCGCGGCAGGAGGCGCCGGCATCGCTGGGAATGCCGAACAGGTCGATGGTTTGGGCGGCGGCTTGGCTCATGGAGGGCTGGCTCCGGATCGGTGTGTTGCGACCCGTTCAGCATGCCGCAGCGCGGTGTGCGCATAAAGTCGAAATAGTGCTATATATGCGCAGCGCTTTGCGCACTTTGATAAGTCGGACCGACCAAAATGATCC
>CAMLOA010000272.1 GCA_946481445.1 uncultured Devosia sp.
GAACCGGGGTGACAAGGGGCGGGCGAAGGGGGGCGACCTCGGCCCGCTGGGCGCAATCCACATTGGTGGGACCAGGGGACTGGCTGCGCCCTTTTTGGTAACCTGCGCTAGATGCGGCCCATCAGCACCAGGATGAGAACCACGACCAGCACCACGCCCAGGATGCCGGACGGGAAGTAGCCGAAGCCGCGCGAATAGCCCCAGGTGGGCAGCGCGCCAATCAGCAGCAGGATGAGGATGATGATGAGGATTGTACCGAGACCCATTGCAGCGCTCCTTCTGTTCTTGTGACGCTCAGCCGGTGCAGGCTCAAAGAATGGCGAGCATGAGGCCGGCAGCAGTGGCTAGAATGAACAATGCAGGGGTCAGTGCCCTGGCCACGTCGGCATAATGAGTTTCCCCATCGTAGCCTTCCGTCCACACCTGGGTGGTGCGACCGGCTTGTTCCAGCGCCTTGATCTCGATATTGGTCATCTTGGCCTCCGCCGTGGTCTGTGCCGCCTGCAGGGCGGCGACCGCTGATCCAGTCACGCGTTTGCGTGTGCCCAAGAAACGGGCATGGTCCGGAAATGGTTCCTTGGCGAATTTTGAAATGACCGGCGGTGTCTATTCGACGCGCAGCACGTCGACCGACTGCTTGGTCTCGTGCGAGCCATGGGTCTTGAACACACCCACGATGGGGGAAATGTCGGCATAGTCGCGGCCATGGCCGATTGAGATATGGTCAGCCCCGGCGATCATGGCATTGGTGGGGTCGAACTCGACCCAGCCGACATGCTGACCACACCAGGCGCGCACCCAGGCATGCATGGCGTCCGCACCCTCGAGGCGGGGCTTGCCCGGCGGCGGGTTGGTGCGGAGGAAGCCCGAGACATATCCCGCGGGGATTCCGATGCCGCGCAAGCCGGCAATCATCACATGAGCGAAATCCTGGCACACGCCCTTGCGCAGGGCAAAGGCCTCCGCGGGCTTGGTCTCTACGTCGGTCGCCTTGGGATCGTAGGCAAAATCGCGGTGGATGGCCATGCAGAAGGCCAGCGTCGCCGCCATGACCGAGGCGGTGCCCTCGGTCACCCGCTCAGCGTAGTCGGTGATGGCCGGAACAAGCTGGACCCGCGGCGAGGCGGCGAGGAAGTGGTGGGGACTGTCGGGCTCGACCGACCAGAAGCGGCCGATTTCCTGGCGGAGGACCTGCCGCGATGGCGACAGATCGGCGGGCGGATGCAGGTCTTCCACCTGGACGCGGGCGACAAGGCGGATGTCGAGCTTGTCGTGTGGCCTGTCGAAGATGATGGCGGTAGCCGAATTGCCGAAGAAGTCGGTGAATGTCGTCTCGCGCTGGGGGCGCGGTTCGATGGCCAGGCTCGCGGCCACGACCCGCTGCACGCCAGGAACGGTGATCGGGGCGACCCGGATCAGGTGCCGTCCGCTATAGACGGGAGCGTCGTAGTCATAGGTGAGGCCGAGGCGGACATCGTACAGCATGGCGATCACACGAAGTAGGCCGCGGCGATGAGGCCGGACAGCATGCCGATATCGGAAGCCAGCTTGTCGAGGCGCCGAGGTGTCATGTCGACAGCGTCGACCGTGCGCAGTTCCGTTTCGAGCTGCAGGGCCGCCCGGGCCGCGGGCGAAAGCTGACCATCGTCAATGCCGCCCGGAAGCATTTCGAGCTGCGTGCGCAACTCGGTGACCTGGAACAGGACGGAACGCGGATTGAGCGGATCGAGGGCAAGCAGGTCGATGGCGCTCTGGGTGCCGGCACTGACCGAATAGCGGCGGCGATGCGACATGACGCTGTCGCCGATTTCGAGCAGCATTTCGAGCGAGCCGTCCGGGGCGTCCCTGTCCGTCAGCCAGGCTGTGATCCGGGCCAGCTGGATGCCACGTTCGAGGCGCCGGCCCAGTTCGAGGAAGCGCCAGCCGGCGAAACGGTACATGTTTTCGTGCACGAGGCCGGAGAAGCCGGCGAGCTTGCGCAGGATCACCGTCATGGCGCGGGTGGCGTCGTCCCCGGACTTGATGCGCGTGGCAAAGCGCTGCGCCGTCTTCTGCAGATCGTTGAGCGCCAGCCAGCCATCCGGCGAAAAGCGATCCCGGATCTGGCCGGCGCTGTGCACGGCGCTGTCGATGGACGAGAGCAGCCCCACGGGCATCGCCTCGCTCGCGTCCACGTCAATGGTTTCGAGGTATTGCGCACAATGGGTCAGGATGGGCAAGTCGGCCTTGCTGAGCTCGGCCAGCCGGGCATTGTAGGCCCGCAGGATGCGAACGGTCGCCTCGCACCGCTCGGCGTAGCGGCCCAGCCAGATGAGGTTGTCGGCGGCCCGGCTCGGCAGGCTCCCCGGGGCGTTGCGGACCAGCTTCTGGCCATGCTGCGGCAGGAGCGAGATGCGTTCCACTGGCTTGCTGGAGAGCACCCAGACGTCCGCCGCCTGGCCGCCGCGCTGCATGGCGATGGCCGAAGTATCGAGCGCCGAGCCGACTCGGGCAAAGCCGCCCGGCATGATGGTCCAGCCGCTATCGGTGCGCGCGGCAAAGACGCGCAAGGTGATCGGGCGCGGCTGCAACCGGCCCTCGACATAGACCGGCGCGGTGGAGAGCTGCACCGGCTCCTGGCCGACATAGTCGGCGCCGTTGGTCCGGATGCGCTCGATGAGCGCCGCTTTCTGCTCAGGCGGGATGGACGAACCCAGCGCGGTGCCGCGCAGATCGTCGAAGGGCAACGTGGTGGCGAAGGCGGGACCGATCAGCAGGTTGTCGAAATTGTCGATGACGTGCTGCTGTTCTCCGGGCTGGCCGCACCACCAGGTCGCGATCTCGGGCAGCAACAGGTCGGCGCCCAGCAGCTTCTGGGCCAGGCGCGGCATGAAAGCGGCGAGGGCGCGGGTTTCGAGCAGGCCGGTGCCCAGGGCATTGATCATCGAGATCGACCCCTGGCGCAAAGCTTCGACCATGCCAGGCGTACCGATGCGGCTGTCATAGCGCAGCTCGAGGGGATCGACGAAGCTGGCATCCATGCGGCGCCAGAGCACGCTGACGGGCTTGAGACCGGCCACGGTCCGCACCATGACGTTGCCATCCTCGACGACCAGGTCTTCGCCTTCGAGCAGCATGAAGCCGAGATAGCGGGCGATATAGGCGTGCTCGAAATAGGTTTCGTTGAGCTGGCCCGGCGTCAGGATGCCGACGCGGCCCCCATCGCGCTTGGCCTGGGCGAACAGGGTGTCGCGGAAGCTGCGGAAGAAGCCGGCCAGCCGGTTGACGTTCATGCCGGCATAGATGTCGCTGAGGGCGCGCGTGGTGGCCACCCGGTTCTCGAGGGCAAAGCCAGCACCGGAGGGCGCCTGGGCGCGGTCGCCCAGCACCCACCAGGAGCCATCGGGACCGCGGCCCAGTTCGAAGGCGCAAAAGTGCAGATAGTGGCCGCTGGCCGGGGTGACGCCGACCATCGGCCGCAGGAATTCGCCGTTCCGCGCCACCAGCTCGGGCGGCAGCAAACCCTGCTGGACCAGCCGGTTGTGGCCATAGACATCGGCGATGACAGTTTCGAGCAGTTCAGCGCGCTGGACCAGACCGGCGCTGATGCGTTCCCAGTCGGTCTCGTCGATCAGCAGCGGGACATGTGCCAGCGGCCAATCGCGCTCCTTGCCCTCGGCGCCGTCATACTTGCGGTAGAAGACGCCGGCATCCCGGAGGTATTGATCGGCGCGCTCGAAGCGCGTGGCCAGCTCGGCCGGCCCCAGCCGGTCGAAGGCCGCCATCAACTGTGCCCAGCCTGGCTTGAGGTTGCCGGCCGGGTCGATCATCTCGTCGGGAATACCGGGTTGCAGCCGGTAGTCAGCGATGAGGCTGGGTCCTGCCGGTGGCTTGCCGCGGGTCTTCTGATTCCGCATTTCCATCGCCTACCAGAAGCGTGGCGGGCGACGCAGGTCAAGCGTCAGCGGGAACTCGTCCGCAGGCTTTTCGGGCCGCAGGGCATAGCCGCCGGCCGTGTAGTGGTGCGGAACGAAGCGGGCAAGGCGCCTCGCCTCGGCTTCGTTGCCGTTGACGGGGAAGGTTTCGTAGTTGCGGCCGCCGGGATGGGCGACGTGGTAGACGCATCCGCCCACCGCGCGCTGCGTCCAAGT
>CAMLOA010000273.1 GCA_946481445.1 uncultured Devosia sp.
GGCGCTTTTCGGCGGTCTGCAGCACTTCGAGCGCCATCACCTCGGCCTGCTTCAGTGCGCCGCGGAAATCGCGATAGGCCTCGAGGATCGTGTGCTCGCGGTCGATCTGGTCCTTGGTGTCGGCCGTGACCGACAGGTAGGTGTCGCGGATCTTGTTGAAACGGGTGGCGATATCGCCCCGGCTCACCTTCATCCAAACATTTGAGGCGCGTTCGAGCAGATCGAGCCGGTTATCGGCCAGTTGGTCGACCATCGACTTGGCGTCGTCGCGGATCGAATCGAAGCCCTTGGTGATGTCCTCGTAGCGCTCGCCGATCTTCATGGCGGCAATCTGCTCGCGCACCACTTCGTTGAAGGCGCTGGCCTGGCTCAGCGTACGGCCGATCAGCACCACGCGGGTCTCGTCCAGCTCGGTGATCTTCTGCAACAGACCGGTGATCGGCGCCTCGCCCTGGCTCTCTGGCCAGATGCCCAGGTCGCGGATGGCATTGACCGCTTTGTCCAGGTACTGCAGCGGCTTGTCGGCAGACACCGCGACGGGCGCCACTTCGGTCGGCTGTGCAGTCGTCACTTCTTCGGCCATTATTCGCTCCCCGTATTTTTGACGCCTACCGGCGAAACGCGCCCTCGCGCTATAGATCGCCCCTGGCTTGCCGCGTGACAATTGCAACGGCGTGACAGGGCAACTATTTAGACCATATTGGTGCGAAAAAGCCGCACGTAAAGAGCGGGGGCGACCAACATTGGCAGAGCCGTGTTTCACTGGGCATTCGGGCCACATTAGGGCTGGCGGGAAGGGGGCGCGCTGATGGAGTTCGGCGGACGCTACCTGATCGAGGCGCCACGCACTGCCGTGTGGGCCGCGCTCAACGATACCGAGATGCTCAAGGCCGCCATTCCCGGCTGCCACCGCATCGACTGGTCCGGCCGGTCCACGCTCGAGCTCGAGATCAAGGTCAACCTGGGCGTGGTTCACCCCGTGTTCAAGGGCGACCTCGCCTTGACCGATATCGTCCCGGCCGAGCGCTACACGCTGTCGGGCAGGGGACGCGGCGGCCTGCTCGGCCTGGCAGAGGGCTCGGCAGACATCATCCTGTCCGATGCCGGCGACCAGACCCGGCTCGATTTCGTCGCCAATGGCGGCGCCTCGGGCCAGCTGATGAAGCTGGGCAAGGCCATTATCGGCAATTCCGCGCAGAAGGTGATCGATGGCTTCTTCGAGCGTTTCGGTGACGCCATGGGGGCCAAGGTGACGCCGTTGGGAGTGGATTAGGTCTCTCTCGGAGGGTGCCGACTGAGACGTCAGCCCCGCCTTGACCTCTCCTTAACCATGCCCGCTTCTGCCCTCAAAGCATCACAATCGGGCACCCGTTCGCGGGCTAGAAGTCGCCATCCGGCATTTCCAGTTTGAATCAAATCCGATCATGACCACCCGCACCCGCGACACGCTCGCCCTCTTTGCCATCGCCGCCGCCGCCATTCTCTCCGTGCTCTATGCCGATGCCGATCTTGGGGCGCTGTTCGAGTCGGTGCTCGCGCGCTGGTAGCTCTTCGCCCATGGCTTGGGCAAAGCCGTGCCCGGCCCGCAGGCGGGCAGTGCAAAATTTGACCATTCGGAAAAATTTCCGCGATTCCCTCTTGCGGGCGCACCGTTTGCACGATTGTATCCCCTGTTAGCGCACGGGGATTGTCCGCTGGAGCCAGACTCCGGCGCTCAGTGCGAGACAGGGAGACGAACTCAATGAAATTCTCAGCATTCACCAAGGCCATGGCAGGCGGCGTCGCGCTTTCCGCGATCCTCACCGGCGCGGCCTTTGCCGACCCGGCGATCATCTATGACCTGGGCGGCAAGTTCGACAAGTCGTTCAACGAAGCAGCCTATAACGGCGCCGAAGCCTGGAAGGCCGAGACCGGCGGCACCTACATAGACCTGGAACTGCAGAACGACGCGCAGCGCGAACAGGCGCTGCGCCGCTTTGCCAGCCAGGGCGCAAACCCCATCGTGATGGCCGGCTTCTCCTGGGGCACCGCCCTGGGCACGGTCGCGGCTGAATTCCCCGACACCAACTTTGTCGTCATTGACGCCGTCGTCGATCAGCCCAACGTGCAGTCGATCATTTTCGACGAGCATACCGGCTCGTTCCTTGTCGGCGCGATCGCGGCGCTGAAGTCGGAAACCGGCACGGTCGGTTTCGTGGGTGGCATGGACGTGCCGATCATCCACAAGTTCTACTGTGGCTATGCCCAGGGCGCCAAGGCCGCCAATCCCGACGTCAAGCTGATCGAAAACTATACCGGCACCACCCCGGCTGCTTGGAATGACCCGGTCACGGCCGGCGAGCTGACCAAGGCCCAGTTCGACGCCGGCGCCGACGTGGTCTTTGCCGCTGCGGGCGGTTCGGGCCTCGGCGTGCTGCAGGCCGCTGCCGATGCCGGCAAGTTCTCGATCGGCGTCGACAGCAACCAGAACTACCTGCATCCCGGTTCGGTGCTGACCTCGATGCTCAAGCGCGTCGACGTCGCCGTGACCACCGCCTTCAAGGAAGGCGGCGACGATGCCACCTTCAAGCCTGGCATCACCGTACTGGGCCTGGCCGAAGGGGGCGTGGGCTATTCGCTGGACGAGCACAATGAAGCGCTGATCGACGCCGACACCAAGGCCAAGGTTGATGAGCTGAGTGCCCAGATCCAGTCCGGCGCGATCGTGGTGCACGACTACACCGCCGACTCGACCTGCCCGGGCGTCTGAGTTCTCCCGTGGCATCCGGCACCCATACGGGTAACAGTTCTGCGCAGCGGCCCTCAGGGGCCGCTGCTGCTTCCGAATTGGCCATCGAGCTCATCAAGATCAACAAGAGCTTCGGCCCAGTACATGCCAACAAGAATATCGACCTGGCAGTTCGCCGCGGCACCGTGCACGGCATTGTCGGGGAAAACGGCGCCGGCAAGTCGACGCTGATGTCGATCCTTTACGGCTTCTACACTGCCGATTCCGGGGAGATCCGCGTCGACGGCGTTCCCCACGCCATTACCGATTCCCGCCACGCCCTGGCGCTCGGCATCGGCATGGTGCACCAGCATTTCATGCTGGTCGACAATTTCTCCATCCTCGAAAACGTCGTGCTCGGCGTCGAGGACAATGCGCTGCTCGGCCCCAGCCTGACGCGCGCGCGCAAGGAACTGGTACGCCTCGCCAAAGAGTACCGGCTCGACGTGGACCCCGATTCCATCATCGAGGACGTGTCCGTCGGCACCCAGCAGCGCGTTGAAATTCTCAAGGCCCTTTACCGTGGCGCCGAGGTGCTGATCCTCGATGAGCCGACCGGGGTGCTGACCCCGTCGGAAGCCGACGATCTGTTCCGCGTGCTCAATGAGCTGCGCGACCAGGGCAAGACGATCATCCTCATCACCCACAAGCTGCGCGAGATCATGGCCATCACCGATTATGTGTCGGTCATGCGCCAGGGCGAGATGGTCGCGACGCTCAAGACCGCCGAGACCGATCCCGAAGAGATCGCCGAACTTATGGTCGGCCGCCGCGTGTTGCTGGAAGTCGAGAAAAGTCCGGCAACGCCAGGGGAGGTCTTCCTTTCGGTTGAAAACCTCGTGGTCAGGGACGACCTCGGCATTACCCGCGTCAAGGATGTGAGTTTCACCGTCCGGGGTGGCGAAATCGTCGGTATTGCCGGGGTGGCCGGCAATGGCCAGAGCGAGCTGCTTGAATCGATCTCGGGCATGCGCGACCAG
The DNA here is from genome assembly GCA_946481445.1 of uncultured Devosia sp. The sequence continues at coordinate 3,748 of CAMLOA010000273.1, forward strand.
GCGAGCGGCACGGTGCGTCTCAAGGGCAAGCCGCTGTCGCTGGAAGGCGATGATGGCGCCTATCGTGCCCGCAAGGCTGGGCTCGCCCATGTGCCTGAGGACCGCCAGCGAATGGGTCTGATCACGGCCTTCGAGGAGTGGGAAAACGCCATTCTGGGCTATCAGGACGACCAGGCCTACGGCAAGGGCTGGATTCTCGACATCGATGCGGCGCGTGCCGTGGCGCGGGAACGCATTGCCCAGTTCGACATCCGTCCCGCCAACGAACGCCTCAAGACCGCCAACTTCTCAGGCGGCAACCAGCAGAAGATCGTGCTGGCCCGCGAGATGTCCAGCAATCCGGATGTGCTGATCGTCGGCCAGCCGACCCGTGGCGTCGA
>CAMLOA010000274.1 GCA_946481445.1 uncultured Devosia sp.
CAGAGCTGATTGCGCAATGCGACTTAACCGCCCCGCCGCCGTCCGACATGGCGATCTGGGATAGGGCCCGGCCGGTCGGCCACGAGGCTATTTGATGGCAGTGTTCGATTGTCGCGACACTGTGCAGGTGACGTTCGACTTGGCGCTCGGGCATTCGCAGCGAGGCACGCGGTCCGCATCGGGTCCTGACCGCGGAGGAGTTCAACAGGCTCTGCGACGTGCTGATGGTGCTGATCACCCAGGGCGGCGACTTTGCGCGCTACGCAGGGCTTGTTGTTTCGTTGACAGGAACTGGCTGCAAGACCCATGGCGTGGCTCTGGTGAACAAGATCCGGATGCTCGACCTGGCAGCCCTCAAGTCGCGCAAGGTTGAGCGAGTGCCGCAAACGGTGGCCGACGATTCGGTCGGCCGCCTCGCTGCGCTGCGTGACTGACCCATCGTCGATGCGGGAACGCTCGGTCGACCGAACTGATGTGCGTGCACGTTTGGCAACGCTCAGGCCTGACATGCTGGGTCCCTGCCTGCACTCTGGCTAGATTACAACAAGGGGGCCGAAGAAGCCGAAGCCTGCCGGCGTGTGAGCACCCTATTGCCTCGACGGCCTGCGCCCGATCGAACGGGAAGTCGTGCGGGCGAACCAGTTCGGCGCGGGCGGTGGTGCGCTAGCGCACCCTGAAGCTCACGTGCCGCCAGGTTTCAGTTGGGCGCGACGTGCTTCGGTGCGCTTGCGCAATTCCGCCAGCATCTCATCGCTGCTGTAACTCTGGCCTGTGGCCAGAAAGTGCTTGAGTGACGCGTCGCAACACGCGTCGAAATCCCGCTGCGCTTGCCTGTGCTTGACGGCACGCCGCACAGACCCCTCTATGAACGCGGACGGGGTTTCGCCATCGGCCAGGACGGCCTCAAGTTGCTTGAGCAGATCTGGTTCGATGCGTACTTGGGGCAGGATTGCGGGTTTCTTAGTTTCGGTGTGACGCATTTGCGTTACTTCCTTCAACTCGGTGAAGCATCGTCGATCAGCCCACGGCGTGCGCCAAGCGCAGCAGGTGCGACGGCCCTGCAAGGCCGGCGCGCGCAGCAACTTCATCCGCAGGCAGGCCCGCATGCAACCACGCGGCAATGACGGCCGTTCGAAACAGCCCCGGCCCCTTATGCCCCAGCTCAACGCCGGTCTCCTGTTCGACCAGACCGGCCAGCCGGGCCGCCAGCTGAAACACCGCCCATGGCTTGAGCGAGTATGGCGTGCGCTGGCTGACGAAGCACTGCGGCACCTTAGGAGCCTGCGCCTTCCGTGCGACGAGCCACGCCTGCAGGTACCGCTGCGCCCAGGGCGACAGGGCCAGATCGCGCGACTGGGGACCGCGTTTGCCGTCAACCCGCAGGACTGCGGCCGGCTGCCGGTGTACCGCCAGCACCTGGTCGACCCTCAACTCGACCAGTTCGGTCGTGGTCAGTCCAACGTCCAGAAGCAGCGCTAGCTGCGCGCGATCCCGAGCATCGCGCCATGACACACCCGGGCAGGCCTGATCGATCAAGTCTCGTGCACGCTGTAGCAGGGCCGGGGGCATGACCAGGGCGGACATGCGCTCGCTGCGCGGCACTTCCCCGGCATCGAGCGCGGGGTTGAACAGCAGCCAGCCCTCCTGCACCGCGTGGGCATAGACATCCATCAGGATGCGCCAGTAACGTCGACGTGAGACCGGGCTGGCCTGGGCCGATGGGTCGGCACGGCGGCGCAGGTCGATGAGGAACGCGTCCACTTCATTTGCCGAGGCGTGAGTCCAACTGATGCCGCCGGTGGCCAAGTGGTCGAGCCAGCGACACCAGATCGTGCGGTACTTGTTGGCGGATGTCGCGGACAGCGGGTCACTGGCACTGCGCTGCCGCAGCGTTGCCCAGGCCTCGTAGGCTGCGCGTGGACCGCTTGGATCACCTGGGGCTGCCTGGCCCTGTGGCGAGGTGGGCACCTCGCGGTGCTCCGGGCTGAGAACAGTGGCGGTTGAAGGGTGCATGGTGAAGTGGAAGTCGTCTCGGGCAGCCTACACCGGACCGATGTTTGAGCAAGTCCTGGGCAATCCTGCCTGATGCAGACCGAGGCCACCAGCATCAAATATCACATCTACACCATTCCTGATCGCCCCACACGCGCGGCCGCGCCTACTGCCCTCACTTCCTTTGCTCTGGCTCGCTCCCCGATTGCCACTACAGGTGCGCCCTGATCGTGGCAATTCGCCCCCAGGTCGGGCGTAAGGCCAGTCGCGGCCGGCAGGTATGCAGCCCCGCGGCCTAGTGTCGTGAGTTAGGGCTACGCTGAACAAGTCATTTTCGGCGATTTCGGTCCTAATGAAATCAATGACTTGCAAGCGGCGATTTCGAATTTCAGGCACTTGTTCAGCATTGCCTTAGAAATTCGTTGAATTTCTATGATTTGTCGCCTTTACTCGTATCGTGTGCGAACGAGTTGGAGGGGCCAATGCCTGGTGGAAGACCCAAAGCGGAACTGGCACTCAGTGCCGCAGAGCGGGATGAGCTCGTGGCGCTGACACTGCGGCGCAAGACGTCTCAGGCGCTGGCACTGCGGGCGCGCATCGTGTTGGGATGCGCCGACGAACTGGACAACAACACGGTCGCCACGCGTCAGCGAGTAACGCCTCAGACGGTGTCCAAGTGGCGAGGCCGTTATGTCCAACTCAGGCTTGAAGGCCTTTTGGATGCGCCACGACCAGGCGCTCCGCGCTCGATCGACGACGCCCGCGTCGACGCTGTGATTGCCAAGACGCTGGAGTCGATTCCCGCCGGCGCGACGCACTGGAGCACCCGCAGCATGGCCCGTGAGATGGACGTGTCGCAGACGGCGGTCTCGCGCATCTGGCGCGCATTCGGCCTGCAGCCGCACCGGCAAGAGAGCTTCAAGCTCTCCAGCGACCCGCTGTTCGTGGAGAAGGTGCGCGACATCGTCGGGCTGTATCTGGATCCGCCAATCAAGGCGATGGTGCTGTGCGTCGATGAGAAGAGCCAGATCCAGGCGCTGGATCGAACGCAGCCGATCTTGCCCTTGGCGCCGGGCATTCCCGAACGACGTACGCATGACTACATGCGCCACGGCACGACCACGCTTTTTGCGGCTCTGGATATCGCCACCGGCGAGGTCATCGGAGAGACGCATCGGCGCCACCGCAGCGCCGAATTCCTGCAGTTCCTGCGCACCATCGAAGCCAACGTGCCCAGCGAGTTGGAGATCCACCTGGTGATGGACAACTACGGCACTCACAAGACGCCGACGATTCGCAACTGGTTCGCCCGGCATCCACGATTCCATGCGCACTTCACGCCAACATCGGCGTCGTGGCTCAACCAGGTTGAGCGCTGGTTCTCAACCCTGACCACGCAATACATCCGACGCGGCACCCATCGCTCGACGCGCCAACTTGAGCAGGCCATTCATCAATACCTCGAGCTGAACAACGCCAACCCCAGGCCTTTTACATGGGCCAAGTCCGCCAACGACATCCTTGCCAGCATCGAGCGATTTTGTTTGCGAACTTCCAACTCACGACACTAGATCTCGATGATGGTGTCGCTGTATCGCGCCACCACTGGGTCATGGGTGATGAGCCGCATCGGCTCGGTAAGGGCCTGCGCGACCAGAATGCGGTCAAACGGGTCGCCATGGTGCGCCGCCAGGTCTTCGACGGCTGCCGCGTGCTCTGGTTCGACCGGCAGGAAGCGGTAGCCCGACTCACCGAAGTAACGCAGCGCGTCCTGGCTGGACACGGGCATGTCTCCGCGCCCCAAGCTGTGCTTGATGGCGATCTCCCAGATCGTTGCCGCGCTGATCCAGACCGAGGACTTGGGCGACTCGATCAACTCCTTTGCCTTCTTCGCCAGCTTGGGGCTATCCGTGATCGCCCACAGGGCGACATGCGTATCAAGCAGAAGGTTCAAGGTTTTTGCCCACCCAGGAACAGGCCTGCGATCTCGGCATTGTGCTCGTCGATGCTGTCCGGCACCTTGAACTTGCCCTTGGCGACGCCAATGCGCTTGCCCACCGGCACGGTGTCCATAGGCACGAGTTTGGCGGCGGGACGACCATTGCGAGCGATGACGATCTCGCGTTCCTCGCC
>CAMLOA010000275.1 GCA_946481445.1 uncultured Devosia sp.
GATCCGGGAGAAGGCGACGAAGTACGACGCCCCGCTCGTCGCCGTCCCGGACCGGGACGGCGCGCCTAGTAGCGCATGCCGGTCAAAACCATGGAGAGATCGCCCATATTGGTGCCCACCAGCACGCGATAGGGGATGAAATAGCCCGTCGTGCCGAGCGGGGCATACCAGACGATGATGCGGTCGCTGTCGGCCAGGTAATTGGTGATTTCGGAGGTGGTGAAATGGCCCGAGACCGGGTCATAGTCCACGGTGCACAGCACCACGGGCCCCTGGTAGCCGGTGCGGGCCGAGGTGGCCTCGTCGTCGCCGGCATAGGTCATGGTGATATTGAAGCGCTCGACGCCGGTGAAGACCTGGGCCTTGCGCTGGCAGAGGCCGCGGTCGAGGGCATTGCCCTTGAGCACGAAGGCGGACAGGAAATCGCCCACCCCGCTCAGGTGCCGCCGCTCCAGCGGAACGCGGTCGTAATTGTCGAGGATCGGCGGCTCGACCCGGAAGGCGGCCACGTCGCGGCCGGCGAAGGAGACATCGACGGTGAAGGTCTCGCCATTGGCGCGGGTCTCGAGGTCGAATTCCTGGCTGACGAGGCCATTGCCCGATGACTGGCCGGACGAGCTGGCCTTTGCCGTACCGCTGGCGACGACCGTGCCGAGCCCGGCCACCCGCGCATCGAGATCAAGCCTATAGGCCGAGCCGGTATCGCTGAGGTCGACATCCATGGCCGCCACGTTGATGCCGCCCAGGGTCAGGATATAGCTGGCCGAGGCATCGACCTCGGCGGCAGCGGCCGGCAGGATGGACAGGGCGGCCAGGCCGGCCAGGGGCAGCAAGCGGGAGCGGATCAAGGGGCGACGGTTCCGACGGACACGAATCACTTTGTGCTATGAACGTGCCCGCGTCATATGGCCCATGCAAGGCGCTCTCAGGGCTTTGAGTCGGCCTCTGACTTGACGGGAAGGGCCATTTTCTCTAAAGACCCGCCAGATTTCATCACAATCGAGGCCCGTCGCGGATCTCTCCGCCACGTGAGGACCTTTACACAAACAGGATATCAGCCAAATGGCACGTCGCTGCGAACTCACCGGCAAGGGCGTTATGATGGGCAATAATGTGTCCCACGCGCTCAACCGCACCCGTCGCCGGTTCCTCCCGAACCTGCTCAACGTCACGCTGATCTCGGACGCGCTGAACCGTCCGGTCAAGCTGCGCATTTCGGCTGCCGCCCTGCGCTCGGTGGAACATCGCGGCGGGCTCGACGCCTTCCTGCTCAAGCAGGCCGACGCCGACCTTTCCCCGCTTGCCCTGGGCATCAAGAAGGAAGTCCGCGCGGCCCTCGCCGCCTGATCGGACGCCTTCGGACAAAATTGGCCGCGTGGGTGATCCACCCGCGCGGCTTTTGTTTTGAGCCAATCCCGGCCAGAACGTTCCGCGCCCCGGTCTGATGCCGGCCAGCGCCACATAGAGGTGCATTCCGATGCTTGCTCGTTTTCTTGCGGCCGTGGCCGCCATGGTCGCGGTGGTTGCCGCGTCCAACTTCCTGGTCCAGTTTCCGGTTGCCGCCCAGATCGGCTCGGTCAATGTCGGCGACATCCTGACCTGGGGCGCCTTCACCTACCCGGTGGCGTTCCTGGTCACCGATCTGTCCAACCGTGCCTTCGGTCCGGCCAGGGCCCGGCTCGTCGTGGTCGCCGGCTTTGCGGTTGCGGTGGTGCTCTCGGTCTGGCTGGCCACGCCGCGCATCGCCATTGCCTCGGGCACGGCTTTCCTCGTGGCGCAGCTGCTCGACATCTCCATCTTCCACCGCCTGCGCAATGCTGCCTGGTGGCAGGCGCCCATGTTCTCCTCGCTGGTCAGTTCGGCGCTCGACACCGCCATCTTCTTCAGCCTCGCCATGGCGCCGGCCTTTGCCGGTATCGACGCGCTGTTCGGCATGGCGGATTCTTCGCTGGCCTTCCCGGCCCCCCTGCTTGGCTTCGGCCCGGAAGTGGAGCTGTGGACGTCGCTGGCGCTGGGCGACTTCATGGTCAAGCTGGTGCTGGCCGTGGCCCTCTTGGCGCCCTACAAGACGCTGCGCGGCTGGCTTGCCGGCCGTGAAGCCGTGGCGGCGGCCTAGAACACCAACACTCCAGCCTCCCCCATCAAGGGGAAGCTGTACAGTGGATGTTGGTGGGGCTATTCCGCCAGGGCGAATTCGAGCAGCAGGCTGCGCTGCCAATCGTTGAAATTGTTGTCCGAGCCGATCAGGATGCGCAACTCGCCATTGGGCGCGGTGTGCACCGCCAGCGATTCCATGTTGTCGATCGTGCCGCCCGAGGCCTCCAGCAGCACCTCGCCCACCATCAGGTTGCCCGGCCGTACCTCGGCCGCCGGAATGCGGCGCAGCGCCATGGCAAAGCTGAACATGGCCACGCCGCGCTCCAGCACCAGCAGGTCGCCATTGGGCAGGAAGGCGCAGTCGCTGGGGTTGACGATGGGACTTTTCTGGTAGGCGATGGGACCCTTGTCGCGGTTGCCGAGCAGCCAGCCCCGATGGTTGCCGTCGGCGTCGAAGGCTTCTTCGGTCAGCAGCAGCGTCGATCCGGCAATGGGGGAGGCCGGCGGTGCGATGCAGACCGATTCGAGGGCCTCATTGCTGCGCTCGGCGCTGAGCCAGTCCGGGATGTTGATCTCCCGGGCAGGACCGCCGGGCTTGCCGTCGGTCAGGGCGAAATCGGCCACACGGGTGAGGTTCTCGAAAGCCACCCGCACCGCCACGGGCAGGCCATCGCGATGAACGGTGTCAATCCCCTCGGCATCCTTGGCGAACTGGCGGGGCAGGGGGGCGCCCTTGGAATTCTGCATCGGCTCGATGGTAACGCCGATCAGCCCGATCAGCCGGCCGGCATCGTCATAGGCCAGCCGTCCGGAAACGAAATTGCCGCGATCGGTGACAAAGGCGACCTGATGCTCGGGCCCGGTGAGGGTCAGTCCGGACAGTCCGCCCAGCGTGTCGTCCTGCGCCACAAGCGCGATGCCGCCGCGGAAGATCAGCTTGTCGACCGGCTGGTCGACGGCGCTTTCCTTGATCTGGAGCACCGGGTTGGCGCTGACCGCCACATCCACGGCGACGGCAGGGCTGGCGCCGAGCAGCAGGGCCAGGCCCAGGCTGGCGAGGCCCGCCTTCATCCGCGCCCGCGCCGGCGCACCTGCCCCGGCATTTCTTCGTCGAACAGGGCGGCCAGCTCGTCGGTCAGCGCTCCGGCCAGTTCCTCGGCATCGAGCAGGGTCACGGCGCGGCGATAATAGCGCGTCACGTCGTGGCCGATGCCCACCGCCACCAGCTGGATGGGCGAGCGCGTCTCGATATCCTCGATCACCTGGCGCAGGTGGGCTTCGAGGTAGTTGCCGGCGTTGACCGATTGCGTGCTGTCGTCGACCGGCGCCCCGTCGGAGATCACCATCAGGATGCGGCGGGCTTCGGGCCGCGCCATCAGGCGCTTGCGCGCCCATTCGAGCGCCTCGCCGTCGATATTCTCCTTGAGCAGGCCCTCGCGCATCATCAGGCCCAGATTGCGCCTTGCATGGCGCCATGGCTCGTCGGCGGCCTTGTAGATGATGTGGCGGATATCGTTGACGCGGCCCGGATTGGCCGGACGATTGGCTTCGAGCCAGGCTTCCCGGCTCTTGCCGCCCTTCCAGGCGCGGGTGGTGAAGCCCAGGATTTCCACCTTGACGCCGCAGCGCTCCAGCGTGCGGGCGAGAATGTCGCCGCAGATGGCGGCAATGGTGATCGGACGGCCGCGCATGGAGCCCGAATTGTCGATCAGCAGCGTCACCACGGTGTCGCGGAAATCGGTGTCGTTCTCGACCTTGAAGCTCAGAGCCTGCATCGGGTCGGTCACCACACGGGTGAGCCGCGCCGTATCGAGCAGGCCCTCTTCGAGGTCGAACTGCCAGCTCCGGTTCTGCTTGGCCATGAGGCGCCGCTGCAGCTTGTTGGCCAGCCGCGCCACCGCGCCCGCCAGGTTTTCGAGCTGCTTGTCGAGCAGGGCGCGCAGCTGATCGAGCTCGTCGGGCGGGCAGAGTTCGGCCGCCTTGACGATCTCGTCGAACTTGGTGGTGAAGACCTTGTAGTTGAACT
>CAMLOA010000276.1 GCA_946481445.1 uncultured Devosia sp.
AGAGCTGGCAGCGAGCGTGCTGGGGACCCCTGTCGCCATTCGCGGAGACATCGAATTTTCCCTACTGCCGCAGCCACGGCTGGGCTTTTCCGACGTGATCGTCGGCCCGCCCGAGGCACCGGCGGCAACCGTCGCGGCGGTGGACGCCGAGTTCTCCCTCATGGAGTTCCTGCGCGATGACTACAACATCACGCGGCTGGTGCTGCGGGGGCCAGTGATCGACTTTACCGTCGATGAAAGCGGGTTCCTCGGCAGCGGCTTCAGTCTCGAAGGGGCACATGGCGTGGCTTTGGCCGAGGCCAGCGTGGAGGACGCCACGCTCCGGCTGGTCGACCGGCGCTCCGGGCAGTCCTACACGGCAAGCGATATTGCTGGGCAGCTTCGCCTGTCCAGCTTTTCGGGGCCCTTCGCCTTCCAGGGCACGGCGGCCTATGAAGGGGCCCTCTATGCGGTGCGGTTCAATTCGGCCGAACTGGACGAACTGGGCAATACGCGCATCTCCACCTTCCTGCAGGCCCAGGACGGCGGGTTCTCCTTCCAGACCGACGGCGTGCTCACGCCCGGAATGGCCCCCAAATACGATGGCACGCTGACCTATCGGGTGGCGCCCGAGGAGGCCCTGGCGGCCGACCAGATTCAAGGCGACCTGGTCTTCGAGAGCAAGGTGACCGGCTCGACCGACCGCATCGTGCTGGCGGGATACACATTGCAGCCGGACGAGAACCGGGCAGGCACGCGGCTGACCGGGGCGGCCAGCATCCAGCTTGGCGCACGGCTGAGCTTCGACGCGGTCATTTCTGGTGGAGTCTTCTCGCTGCATCCGCGTGACGCGAACGAGGATGCCTCGGTGCAGCCCTATGAGGTGGTGCGGCTGCTGGGGGAACTGCCGGCGCCCATCGTGCCGCCAATCCCGGGGCGCATCGGGGTCGATCTGGCAGAAGTCGGCCTGCGCAGTTTCTCTGTGCGAAACGTCCGGCTCGATGCGGCGACCGACGGGACAAGCTGGACCATCGAACAATTCATTGGCGACCTGCCAGGGGATACGGAAGTCCGGGTGAACGGCGTCCTCGACGATGATGGCGGGCGTCCCGGCTTCCAGGGAACCTTCTCGGTGACGACCGCGCGCCTCGATGCGCTGGCGGCGCTTTGGCGCAAGCCAGGCGAAGACAATCCGCTGTTCAACCAGCCTGGACAGCTCGATGGCCAGCTGATGCTGGTGGGCGACGCCCTGGGCTTGCATGATGCCAGCCTGACGCTGGCAGGGCAGGTGCACGGCGTCGAGTTGCGCGTCGGGTTCGGCGATGAAAAGCGCCTGGACGTGGTCGGGCACTTCGCCGAGTTGGGCCCCGGCGGCAGCGCTATCGTGGGCGCAATGCTGCCCGCCATCAACTCTGGTCCCGCCTTCGGGATCAGCTTTCCCTATGGCAGCTTCGCCCTGACCGCAGGGTCGGCGCGTGTACTCGGCCTCGACGGAACCATGCTCCGGGCGGAAGGGCAGTGGGCCCCCGACAGCATCAGCTTCAGTCGGCTGGCAGCCACTGGCTGGGGTGGCATCGACCTGGATGGGACGCTGCGCATTGCCGGTCCTGGCGGCTCGCCGGAGGTTTCGGCGCAGGGTCGCGTGGGGATTCCGGGGGCGGACACGGCGGCCCTCGTCGCTGTCCATGAATTTCTCGACACGCCCGATAGCTGGCGCAACTATCTCGCCCGCTTGGTGCCCGTGGACATCACGGTCGACCTGGGGCCGCCGGACGGCGAGGGGGCGCAGGTCCTCACGGCCAATGGAGTGCTGGGCGCCGGTACGCTCACACTGCGGACTGAGCTGGCGCGCGGTCTTGCCGACTTCGCCGATGCGCCGTTGCGAGTCTCCGCATCGCTCGAGGGCACCGATGCGAATGCGCTGGGCCGGCAGATGGGACTGGGGCAGGGCACGCTCTTTGCCGGCGAAGGCCTGCTGCTGACCGTTGGCCTCGAGGGCACCCCGAGCAACAGCCTGACCAGCAGCATCGTGGCCAGTTCAGGGGCGGAGACGCTTGGCTTCGGGGGGCAGATCGTCATCGGCGATGACGGTGAACTGGGTGGCACCGGGCGACTGGACGTGGCCCTCGCCGATGCCGGTGGCCTGGCGCAGATCGTGGGGGCAAGTGGCCTTTCGTTTCCCGCGGCCGAGGGCACTGCGCAGCTGCATTTCGAAGGCGACAGGTTGGTTCGACTGACCGAGATCTCCGGAACGTCAGGCGAAACGGGCTTTTCCGGCGAGTTGTCGGTGTCGCGCACAGCGGGCGCGGCAGCCGTCGCCGGGGCTCTATTCGTCGATGCGGTCTCCATCGAAGGGCTTGCCGCAACCCTGTTCGGGCCGGCCGCACTCGTTCCAGGCTCCGGCATCTGGCCGGAAGGACCGATTGCGATCGGAGCGGAAGCGCGCCGCACGCGCGGAACGGTGGCGGTGACCGCCGGTAACGTGACAGCGGGCGGCGATGCTCGCATGGGTGAAGCCAGCTTCGAGTTGACCTGGGACGACGCACGGCTCCGGCTGGCCCGGTTCGAGGCCGCAATCGGGGACGGAACCGGCACGGCCGACATCACGGTTTGCTGTACCGGTCCGCTGGCCGACAAGACCGTGAGCGGCCGCATCGGGTTGAACGGCGTATCGGTGGACCTCGTCGCCACGCCCGCCCTTGCTGGCGGCCTCGACGGCACAATCGATGGCGGGCTGCGGTTCGAATCGACCGGCATCAGTATCGCCGACGCGATGGCGAGCGTGTCGGGAGAGGGGAATTTCACCATTTCCGACCTCGCCGTGGATCAGCTGGCACCGGGCGTGTTCCCTACGGTTGCCGGTCTCGATGGGTTGCTGGACATGGACCCCGATGCCCTTAGCGCCATCATCAGCCTTGCCCTTGGCCAGGGTGCGTTCACGGCGCCCCAGGCTACCGGGGCGTTCACGCTGGCGGGCGGTGTGGTAAGGCTCAGCAACATGATCATCGAGGGGGACGGCGCGGGGCTGGCCGGCAGCGTCAACCTGGCACTGGTGCCCCTCGCGCTGGATGGAGCGTTCACGCTGACACCTCGCGACTTTACCGATCCGGCCGGGCTCGTGAGCGGAGACACGTCGCGCATCGTGAACCGGATCGCCGGCACATTGCTCGCGCCGCTGATAACGCTGGACCTCGAGGAAATGGTGGCAGCCATCCAGGTGCGCGCCAATGAGCTGGAGGTGGAGCGCCTGGAAATCCTGCGGGCGGAGGATGCCGAACGACAGCGTGCCGCTGCCGAGGAAAGGAACCGCCTTATCGAGGAGCAGCGCCGCCGCGCGGCCGAGGAAGCTGCCCGCATTGCGGCGGAAGAGGAGGCGGCACGGCTGGCGGCCGAAGAGGAGGCCCGGCGGCTGGAAGAGGAGCAGCTGCTATTGCAGCAGCAGTCCGAGCCGCCGACGCAGCCACAGTCCCCCTCGATCATCACGCTGCCCGAGCAGCAGTTCGACCAGCCGCTGGACCTGGGCCTGCCTCCGGCCGTCAACCAGCCGGTCGGCCCGGGCGTCAATCAGCTCATTCTGCCGACCAACTAGGCTTCGCCCAGGCGCCCCCGGTACCACCGCAGGACTGCCAGCCGGGCGGCAGACGAGAGATTGTCCGTTGCGCGGTTTTCGTCGATGGAGCGTATGAGCGCGGCCATGGTCAGGCCTGCCTCCGCGGCCATCGCCTCGAGCGCCGCCCAGAATTCCGGCTCCAGCGCGATGGAGGTCCGGTGACCGGCGATGGACAGGGACCGCTTGTCCATCAAGGACTTGTCAGGGCTTCTTGCGGAAGGCGTCCAGGCTCACAACCTTCTCGCCTGGCTTTTCGGGGGGCGTGGCGCCTCCCTCGGCAGTGGCTTCGACGGTCTTGTCGGCTTCCGCCTCGACTTCTTCGGCGCCGGGTGCCGTGGCCGGATCGAATTGCAGGCCGAACTGCACGGATGGGTCGAAGAAGCCCTTCACTGCCGAAAACGGGATCACCAGCGTCTCGGGAATGCCATCAAAGCTCAGCCCGACCTCGAAGGCAGTCTCGTTGACCTTGAGATCCCAATACTGGTTCTGGATGACGATGGTCATTTCCTTGTCGTACTGGCCGAGCA
>CAMLOA010000277.1 GCA_946481445.1 uncultured Devosia sp.
ATCGCTTCCACCGAACCCTGCACGTCACCCTTGATGATGAGCGGGAACTTGGCGACACCCGACGCCTTGAGCTGATTCATCATCTGCTCGAGGCTGGTGGCACCACCACCAGCGGTGCGCTCGCGAATCTGGCGCTGACGGTATTCGGTGACCTCGCGGGCGCGCGCCTCGGTCTCGACCACCGAGAAGCGGTCGCCGGCGCTCGGCACGCCGGTAAAGCCCAGGACCTCCACCGGCACGGACGGGCCGGCTTCCTTGACCTGCTCGCCCTTGTCGTTGATGAGGGCGCGGACGCGGGCGAACTCGGTGCCGGCGACGAGGATGTCGCCGACGCGCAGCGTCCCGCGCTGCACCAGCACGGTCGCCACCGCACCGCGGCCGCGATCGAGCTTGGCTTCGATGACGAGGCCCTCGGCGCGCCCGTCGCGGGCCACCTTGAGCTCGAGCACTTCGGCCTGCAGCAGGATCGTCTCGAGCAACTTGTCGAGACCCTTGTGGGTCTTGGCCGACACTTCCACGTCGAGCACGTCGCCGCCCATCGATTCGACGAACACTTCATGCTGCAGCAGCTCGGTCCGCACGCGGGTGGGGTTGGCTTCCGGCTTGTCCATCTTGTTGATGGCCACGATGATCGGAACGCCCGCCGCCTTGGCGTGCTTGATCGATTCGATGGTCTGCGGCATGACGCCGTCATCGGCGGCCACGACCAGAACGGCAATATCGGTGGCCTGCGCACCGCGGGCACGCATGGCGGTGAACGCTTCGTGGCCCGGGGTATCGAGGAAGGTGATCTTGGCCCCGTTCTTCTCGACCTGATAGGCGCCGATATGCTGGGTGATGCCGCCGGCTTCGCCACTGACAACATTGGCTTCGCGGATGGCGTCGAGCAGGCTGGTCTTGCCGTGGTCGACGTGACCCATAATGGTCACTACCGGGGCGCGATCAGTCAGATCCTCCGCCTTGTCATCGGCAGGGATGTCGAATAGGCCCTCTTCCACGTCGGCTTCCGAGACGCGCTTGACGGTGTGGCCCAGCTCGATGGCGATGAGCTCTGCCGTATCGGCGTCCAGGACATCGTTGATGGTGGCCATCTGCCCCTGCTGCATGAGCAGCTTGATCACAGTCACCGAGCGCTCGGCCATGCGGTTGGCCAGCTCGGCCACGGTGATGGCTTCCGGAATGGTGACTTCGCGGCTGAGCTTGGGCGCGTCCTGCTGGTTGCGGCCCATCTTCTTGTCGCGGCGGCGGCGCATGGCCGCCAGGGACGGGCCGCGATCGCGGTCGCTCTCGGTGGTGGCGCTGGCAACGGTCAGCCGTCCGCGCACATTGGTTTCGTCACCGCTGCGGCGGGCCGGACGTTCCGGCGCAGCGCGGGAAGCGCGGCGGGCATTCTCCAGCTCGGCCTCGCTGGTCGGCCGAACCTGGGGAGCGCCAGTGCGCGTCTTGCGCCCGTCGGCTTCGCTGGGTGGCGGCGGCGGCACATTGCCGATCGGCGCCATGCCCGAACCGGGGCGGCGATCGCCGGCCGGACGGCCGGCTGTGCCGGACGGGCGAGCGCCGGGGGCAGCTGCGCCGGGACGGGCGCCGGCGGCACCCGGACGGATCAGTGCATTGGCGCCGCGCTCGCTTTCGGGGCGGGTATTGGACGGGCGTTCGGCCCGCGGCGGGCGAGGCGGCTGGCCGGGACGACCGGCCACGATGCGCACGCTGGACGGACCGGCATTGCGCTGGCTGGCTGGCGTAAACGGCTCTTCGCGGCTCGGAGCGGGCTCCTCTGCGGCGGGCGCGCTCGGCTCCACCGGTGCGGCGGGGGCTTCGCTGGCCTCGGCGGCCTGGGCTGCGGCGGCACGCTCGGCCTCCAGCCGTTCGGCTTCCTCGCGCACCTGGCGGCGGCGATTGTCTTCCTCTATCCGGCGCGCTTCCTCGGCAGCGAAGCGCTCCTTGTCCTCGGCCTGGCGGGCACCGGCCAGAGCCAGTGCCTGGCGCCTGGCCTCGGCCTCGGCGGCCGACAGGCCCAGCGGCGCGCGCTGAGGCTGACCCGGGCGGCCCGCGGGAGGACGATTGCCCTGGGCGGCACCCGACTGGGGACGCTGCTGCGGAGCCCCGCTCGGCACGCCGGCCGGCTTGGGCACGATACGCGTACGCTTTTCGACAACCACCGTCGAGCGCGAAGGTCCGCGCGACATGCCGGGACGATTGCCCAAAGCCGGGCCGCCCTTCAAGGTCAGCGTCTTCTTTGCGCCATGGTCGTCGGTGCGCTTGTCGTCGTTATCAGCCATGCTTCCTATCGTCTTTCGTCCTTTGCCTCGGGCAAAAGGTCACCGTCAACCGCAGGGCGGCCGGTGTCCATTTCCGTCGGTTTGGCGATGTAAAGGGCCAGCCTGCGGGCCTTTTCCACTGCCGATTGGGCTGCTGCCCCTCTCGTGAGCGCAGCATGTATCACATTTTCAAGCCCGAGTGCCAAACCCATTTGCTCTGATGAGAGCAATTCGAAATGCGGCACTTCGAACCCGTCGATTCCGTGCTCCTGCGCCGCATAATGCAGCGCCTTGAGCGGTCCCACCATCTTGCTGCGACCGTCCGCGGCCGCATCGGTGGCAGTGATCAGCGCGACCAGGTCGCCGCCTTCGATCAAGCCGCGCACCTTGGTCGCCCCGAAGGTCAGCTGACCGGCCTTGCGGGCCATGCCCAGCGCCGACAGATAGCGCTGCTGCAGGCGCAGCTCGACCAGGCCAGGCAGGTCTTCCGGCACCGCCACCTCGGTCTTGAGGCTGCGCGAAAAGACCTTGCGCCGCACCGCCTCGGCCACCGCATCGCGACTGAGGCTGATCCAGACGCCGCGCCCTTCGGCCCTGGCCTCCGTATCGGGGACCAGGACACCATCGGGACCCAGCACGAAACGGATGAGCTCCGCCACGGGCCGCTCGGCCCGCGTCAGAGCACACATCCTTGTCGTTTCCTCGCGCCGGGCCATTGCTGGTGCCCTTGCCGGAAACGGCCCTTAGGCCGAAGCCTCTTGGCTGTAGTCGCCGCCTTCGGCAACCGGCAGGTCTTCCTCGGCGATCCAGCCGGCCTTGAGGCGTGCCTGCAGGATCATGTCCTCGGCCTCCTCGCGACTGACCGGGAAGTCCTTGAAGGTGCCGTCGTAGCGCTTGGTCTCGCCGTCCTTCCGTTCGGTCCAGCCCACCAGGTCGTCCGCGGCGCAACCGGCAAAGTCCTCCACGGACTTGACGCCATCCTTGCCCAGGGCAACCAGCATGGCCGCATTGAGGCCGGCGATCTCGTAGAGCTCGTCCTCGACGCCGAGCTTCTTGCGCTCCTCGTCGTTCTTGCGGTCGATCTCGGCCAGGTATTCGGTGGCGCGGTTCTGGATTTCTGCCGCGGTTTCCTCGTCGAAACCCTCGATCGAGGCGATCTCGTTGGCGTCGATATAGGCCAGTTCCTCGACCGAGGAGAAGCCTTCGGAAGCCAATAGCTGGGCAACCATCTCGTCCACGTCAAGGGCCTGCATGAACAGGCTCGACCGCTCAGTGAATTCCTTCTGGCGCCGTTCGCTCTCCTCCTGTTCGGTCAGGATGTCGATATCCCAGCCGATCAGCTGGCTGGCGAGGCGCACATTCTGGCCGCGACGGCCGATGGCGAGGCTCAGCTGCTCGTCGGGGACCACCACTTCGATGCGCTCGGCCTGCTCGTCGAGCACGACCTTGGCGACATCGGCCGGCTGCAGCGCCGAGACCACGAGGTCGGCGATATTGTCGGTCCAGGGAATGATGTCGATCTTTTCGCCCTGCAGTTCCGCCACAACCGCCTGAACGCGGCTGCCGCGCATACCGACGCAAGCGCCGACCGGATCGATGGAGGAGTCGTTCGAGGTCACGGCGATCTTGGCGCGCGAGCCCGGATCGCGGGCGATCGAGCGGATGGTGATCACGCCATCGTAGATTTCCGGCACTTCCTGCATGAAGAGCTTGGCCATGAACTGCGGATGGGTGCGGCTGAGGAAGATCTGCGGACCGCGCTGTTCGCGGCGCACGTCATAGACATAGGCGCGGACGCGATCGCCATAGCGGAACATTTCGCGCGGGATCAG
>CAMLOA010000278.1 GCA_946481445.1 uncultured Devosia sp.
CGAGACCCCCGCGCAGATGCGTAACCGCCGGCTGACCGAACTGAGCGGGGGATGGCAGCGGATCGCGCTGATCGCGCGCTGCTGGGTCCTCCAGCCCGATGCCCTGCTGCTCGACGAGCCGACCAATCATCTCGACCTGGGAAAGCTCTACCAGCTCGAGAACTGGCTCAATCAATCGGCCCGCAACATTCCGGTGGTGATCGCCAGCCACGACCGGCAGTTTCTCGACGCCACCACCAATCGCACGCTGTTCCTGCGCCCCGACACGTCGCACTACTTTCCCTTGCCCTACAGCAAGGCCCGCATAGCCCTGGCGGAGGCCGACGAAGCTGCCGAGGCGCAGCGGGAGCGCGACCTCAAGGAAGTCAGCCGCCTGCGCAAGCAGGCCGCCAAGCTCACCAATATCGGCATCAATTCGGGCAGCGACCTGCTGGTGGTCAAGTCGAAATACCTGCGGGACAGGGCGGCCAAGATCGAGAATGCGGTGCTTTCGGTCCACAAGGAACGCAGCGGCGAAATCCGGCTGGGCAATAGCGGTGCACAGGCCAGGGTGATGCTGGCGCTCGAGAATGTGGAGGTGACAGCGCCGAACGGGGCGGGGCTGTTCCGCATCGACAAGCTGCACATATTCCAGGGTGACCGGCTCGTGGTGCTCGGCCGCAATGGCGCGGGCAAGTCGCAGTTCATGGGGCTGATCCACCGCGCCATGACGGGCCAGGACACGCCGGGTATCCGCGTCAGCCCGCAGGTCGTCCCGGGCTATGTCGACCAGGCCATGAGCTTCCTGCCCGACAGGCAAAGCCCGCTGGGGTTCATCACCTCGCGCTTCGACCAGGGCGACCAGCGCAGCAAGAGCCTGCTGGCCGCCGCGGGTTTTCCCATCGAGAAGCAGGACAGGCCGATTGCCCAGCTGTCCTTCGGCCAGCGCGCCCGGCTCGGCCTGCTGGCGCTTCGCCTGCTGGAGCCGAATTTCTACCTGCTCGACGAACCGACCAATCACGTCGATATTCCCGGACAGGAGCGCCTGGAGGATGAAATTCTGGCGCATGGCGCCACCTGTATCCTGATCTCGCATGATCGCAGCTTCGTCAGGGGGCTGGGGAACCGGTTCATGGTGATCGACGGGCGGAAACTGCGGGAGGTCGACAGCCCGGAGAGCTTTTTCACCGCGATGGCGGATGCGTCCGCCTGACCGCGCAAGCAGTTGCTAACCATGGGCGATTTGCATGCGAATGCACGCTGGCGAGGGGCGTACCTCGCCTGTAAATTGGGAGAAGTCCTTAAGAACTTTTCGCTAGCGTGACATTTGCATTTTGACGGGTGGGAATGAGGGGCCCATGTCGCTAGGAGCGGACGGTGGCGAGACGCCGCCGCGATCGCATTATGAATGGCACGATGTGCGCTTCATTGGCGCCGTGGCGGGACGCTACGCGCTGCCGGATCGCCGTGAGTCCGAGGGCAAGGTGCCCGTCTATGCGTGCCGGCTGTGCTCCATCTCGACGCGCCTCGCCGTCGTGGTTGGCCCTGTCGTCGGCAAGGAAGGCGAGATCGTCACCGCCCATTTCGATGAGTTCGGCATCGTTCGGGGACGCATCGTCCGCCGCCTGCCATCCGGATTCGTGCTCGAACTGATCCTCGACCATGCCGGCCGCAACAAGCTGGGCGCCAAGATCGTCTGGCAGAAAAAGCATGTGCACGAGCAGATTCCGGACAAGCGGGAGCACAAGCGCATCCTGCCGCGCGATCCGCGCACCGTGCTGACGCTTGGCGACGGTTCGCGCATCCCATGCTTCGTCATCGACATCTCCCAGTCGGGTATCGCGGTTTCGGCGCAGATCTGGCCCGACCTGGGCATGCCGATGGCCGTGGGCAAGCTCGTGGGCCGCGTCGTGCGCTACCTCGATGTGGGCTTCGCCCTGCAATTCATCCAGCCGCAGCCTTTCGACCAGCTCGAAATCCTGATGGCGCCGCCCGCTGAATGACAGAAACCGTCCCGCAACGGCTGGTTGCGCGGAGATCTGGTGGAATTGCTCAACAGGCCGGCAGCCTGCGGCCGGTATCCTCGTGGAGGGCTTGATGACCAAGAATGCCGATGCCGCGATCCCCAGGCAGATCAGCACCGTCACGGGCCGCTACGTGCTGGGCGGCCAGCCCGACCGGCCCGGCCACAACATCCTTGCCTGCCGGCTCAAATCCATTTCAGAGACCGCTTTCGTGGTTTCGGCGCCGGTCATCGAGCCGGTTGGGGCAGTGGTGACGGCCACCTTCGCGCCCTTCGGGACCCTGCGTGGGCGGATCAGCCGCCATGTCAGCGACGGTTTCGCCGTGGACATCGAGGCCAGTGCCGCATCCCGCGCCGAGCTGGGGCGCCGGATCGACATCTTCCAGCACCGCGTGTGGCACGGTGATGCCGAAAAGCGCAGCGAACAGCGGTTTCTCCCGGGCGAACCGCGTTCCATCATCGTCCTGCCGGGCGGGCGGGTGCTGCCATGCCTGGTGATCGATTACTCGGTATCGGGCGCTGCCGTGTCGGCCGAATTCGAGCCCCCGGTGGGTTCCGCGGTCGTCATCGGGGAAGTGGCGGGCAGGGTGGTCCGCTGCTTCGACGTCGGCTTTGCCGTGCAGTTCGACGCCATGCAGGATCGGGACGATGTCGAGCGCCTGCTCGAAGCGCCCGAGGAGTGGCGGCAGGCGGTGAGTGTGGCCGGACCCCGCATCGAGACGTCCGAGGGCGAGGATATCGCCCTGGCGGGCGCTGCATACTGAACGGACAGGTATCGGAGAAAACAAAAAGGGCCCCGGAAACCGGGGCCCTTCGCGTCTGTGCCTACCGGGCTTAAGCCGAGTAGTACATCTCGTATTCGACCGGATGCGGGGTGTGCTCGAACTTGATCACTTCCGTCATCTTCAGCTCGATGTAGCTGTCGATCTGGTCGTCATCGAACACGCCGCCGGCCTTGAGGAAGTCGCGGTCCTTGTCCAGCGATTCCAGGGCTTCGCGCAGCGAGCCGGACACGGTCGGGATCTCCTTGAGCTCTTCCTTGGGCAGCTCGTAGAGGTCCTTGTCCATGGCATCGCCCGGATGGATCTTGTTCTTGATGCCGTCGACGCCGGCCATCAGCATGGCGGCAAAGCCCAGATAGGGGTTGGCCAGCGGATCGGGGAAGCGGACTTCCACGCGCTTGGCCTTGGGCGACTGGCCGAAGGGGATACGGCAGGAAGCCGAGCGGTTACGGGCCGAATAGGCCAGCAGCACGGGGGCTTCGAAGCCGGGCACCAGGCGCTTGTAGCTGTTGGTGGTCGGGTTGGTGAAGGCGTTGATCGCCTTGGCATGCTTGATGATGCCGCCGATGTAGTAGAGGGCTTCCATGGAGAGGCCGGCATACTGGTCACCGGCAAACAGCGGCTTGCCTTCCTTCCAGATCGACTGGTGGCAGTGCATGCCCGAGCCGTTGTCGCCATAGACGGGCTTGGGCATGAAGGTTGCCGTCTTGCCGTAGGCGTTGGCGACCTGGTGGATCACGTACTTGTAGATCTGGACCGAGTCGGCAGCCTTGATGATGGGGCAGAACTTGATGCCCAGTTCGTGCTGCGCCGAAGCCACTTCGTGGTGGTGCTTTTCGATCGGCACGCCCATGTCGCCCATGGCGGCCAGCATTTCGCCGCGGATGTCCTGGGCGGTGTCGAGCGGCGGGACCGGGAAGTAACCCTTCTTGAGGCCGATATGGTGGCCGTTATTGCCGGCTTCGTAATCGGTGTCGTTGTTGGACGGCAGCTCGGGGTGGTCGACCGAGAAGCCCACCTTGTAGGTGGTGTTGGAATACTTCACGTCGTCGAACATGAAGAATTCCGGCTCGGGTCCGAAATAGACCGAGTCACCCAGGCCCAGTTCCTTGACGTAGGCCTCGGCCTTCTTGGCCGTGGTGCGCGGGTCGCGGTTGTAGGGCTGGTAGGTGAGGGGATCGAGAATGTCGCAGTTGATGGCCATGGTGGACGCGCCGAAGAAGGGGTCCATATAGGCCGAATCCGGATCGGGCATCAGCACCATGTCGGACTCGTTGATGGCCT